>CAJYRU010000156.1 GCA_913777295.1 uncultured Sphingomonas sp.
CATTGGCCATCGTTTCGGCGATGGCGGCACGGCCCGCGGCCCAATGCTCCTCCATCGCGCGCGCCGAAAATTCGAAATCGCGCGCGCCGCCTTCCCAGCGGTTGGCGCGGTAGATCAGGTGGACGAGACTCAACGGATGTTCGTCGGCCAGCGCCTCCAGCGCGCGGACATCGGCATCGTCGCGCAGCGCGACCGGCAGCTTGTCCACGAGGCGGCGGATCAGTTCACGTTCCTGGCGCAGCCGCAGTCGTTCGGCGGTCACCTGTCGCGTGCGGCTGGAAAAGCGGATTTCCTTTTCGCGCGCCACCACGTCGCCGATCGTGCGTGGCAGCTCCGCCTCTGCGGAGAACAGATCGACCTGGAACACCAGCATCGGATCGCGCTGATGGTCGAGGATGTGGGTCAGCGGCGTGTTGCTGACCAGGCCGCCGTCCCAGTACCAGCGCCCGTCGATCTCGACCGGGGGCAGGCCCGGCGGCAGCGCGCCCGACGCCATGATGTGGCGCGCATCGATCCGTTCGCGTGCGCTGTCGAAATAGGCGAAATTGCCGCTTTCGATGTCGACCGCGCCGACCGACAGCCGCACCGGGCCGTCATTGACCCGGTCCCAGTCGACCAACGTGTCGAGCGTCTCGCGCAGCGGCGTCGTGTCGTAATAGCTGAGCGCGCCGGGCGATCCCGGGGTGGCGAATTGCGGGGGAACCCCGCGCGGACGGAAGAAGCCGGGCACGCCGGTCGCCAGCACCACGCCCGCCGACCATTCATGCACCCATTCGCGTACCCGGTCGTCGGGCAGGATCGGGAACCATGGCAGCACGCCGGCCGCCGTCTGCCAGAACTGGCGCAGGCGTTCGACCCGGCGCTCCGGCGGGTTGCCGGCAAAGATCGCGGCGTTGATCGCCCCGATCGAGATGCCGGCGACCCAGTCGATCTCGACCTGCGATTCGCCCAGCCGCTCGATCACCCCGGCCTGATAGCTGCCCAATGCTCCCCCGCCCTGCAGCACCAGCGCGACACATTCCGGCAGGGGCAGGCCGGCTGGCGATTGTCGGCGCAAACGGGGATCAGCTTCGGCCATCGACGATACTTTGCGGATTATACGGACCGGGTTCAACGCCCCTTCAACCGATTTCCTGCATCGTGGTTGCAACATCGTGACCGTTTCGCGCATTTCAGTACGCAGCTTCAACGATTGGACCGCCGCCCATGCGCCTCGACGATCTCGATCCTTCCAGCAATGTCGACGATCTGGGCCGTGGCGGCGGCGGACTGGGCGGCGGTGGGTTCAACCTGCTGGGGCTGCTGCCACTGTTGCTCGGGCGGGGCCTTGGCTGCGGCGGGATCGGCCTCATCGCGATCGTCGGCGTCGCCTTCCTGCTGTTTTCGGGCGGTGGCGGCCTGATCGGCGGCGGATCGCAGGCCCCGACCGCGCAGCAGGGGTCGGCGCAGAACGTGCCGTGCGATACGGCGGAGGAACTGTTCGCGTGCCGCGTGCTGAAATCGACCGAACAGGTCTGGGGCCAGATCTATGCCGACCAGGGCGCGCGCTACACCCCGCCGCGCCTGCGCTTCTATCAGGACCAGAACCAGTCGGGCTGCGGCGTGGCGCAGGCGGCGATGGGGCCGTTCTATTGCCCGCCCGATCGTGGCGTGTATCTCGACACGAACTTCTTCCGCGAATTGTCGCAGAAATACGGGGCGAGCGGTGACTTCGCGCAGGCCTATGTCGTCGCGCACGAGGTCGGCCATCACATCCAGAACCTGACCGGACAGGCCGAAGCCGTCAGCCGCGCACAGCAGACGCTGCCGACCGCACAGGGCAATGCCCAGTCGGTGCGCCTCGAACTGCAGGCGGATTGCTATGCCGGCGTCTGGGCCAAGCGCAGCGGCCGCATGGAGCCGGGCGACATCGAGGAAGGGCTACGCGCCGCCGAGGCGATCGGCGACGATCGGCTGCAGGGCAATCGCGCCTCGCCGGAGAGCTTTACCCATGGCACCTCGGCCCAGCGCGCCTATTGGCTGAAGCGCGGCTATGAGACGGGCGATCCCGCCCGGTGCGATACGTTTTCAGGGACGATTTGATGAGCGTTGCGTTTCGACGGGAAGATGACGACGAGCATAAGGAGCCGCGCTTCGAACTGCCGTTGCCGCCCGGGCCGAACCTGGTGACGAAGCGCGGACTGGCGGCGATGGCCGAGCAGGTCGCGCGGCTGGAAGGCGAACTGGACGAGGTCGACGGCGATGCCGAGCGCGTCACGGCGATCAGGCGCGACCTGCGTTACTGGCGGACGCGGCATTCGACGGCGGAGATCGCCCCTGCCCCGACCGACGAGGTCGCGTTCGGATCGCGCGTCACCTATACGCTCAACGGTCAGCGCAAGACGATTGAACTGGTCGGCAGCGACGAAGCCGACCCGGCGGCGGGGCGCATTCCCTTCACCGCGCCGCTCGCGCTGGCGATGACCGGGCTGATGGCGGGCGAGACGGCCGATTTCGGCGGACGGAGCGACGCGATCGAGGTGATCGAGACCGGCCCGATCGAGCCATGACCCGCATCCTGGTCGACGCCGATGCCTGCCCGGTGAAGGACGAGGTGTACCGCGTCGCCGAACGGCATGGCGCGAAGGTGTCAATCATCAGCAACAGCCATTTCCGTGTGCCGGTGCTGCCATGGGTCGAACGGGTGGTCGTGTCGGACGGATTCGATGCGGCGGACGACTGGATCGCGGACGCTGCCGCCGAGGACTGCGTGGTCGTGACCGCCGACATCCTGCTGGCGGATCGCTGCCTGAAGGCGGGAGCGACCGTGCTGGCGCCCAATGGCAAGCCGTTTACCGGCGCATCGATCGGCGGCGCGATCGCGACCCGCGCGATCATGGCCGACCTGCGCGCCGGCGGCGACCAGCTGGGCGGGCCGCCGCCTTTCGGCAAGAACGACCGGTCGCGGTTCCTGCAGGCGCTGGACGCGGCGCTGGTCCGACTTGCCCGTCATCGATAGGAGAAGCGCCATGGCCGAAAAATTCGAACGTCACCGCCAGCCCTGGCGCCCCGATGAGATCCAGAAGCTGCACCAGCTGGCGGGCAAGGGCATGGCGTTGAAGGCGCTCGCCAAGGCGCTGACCCGCAGCGAAGAGTCGATCAAGGATCGCGCGAAGGAAGACGGGCTTAAAATCGCGAAGTTGCGCTGAGTCCGTGTCCTCCCCGGCACGGGGAGGGGTACCAGCGAAGCTGGTGGAGGGGGCGGGCCGCTGACGCCGCGGTTGCGTATGCGGACACCCCCCTCCACCGTCCTGCGGACGGTCCCCCTCCCCGCGTAGCGGGGAGGATTTGTTTTACAGCTTTACCAGCATCTTGCCCTTGTTCTGGCCGCTGAACAGGCCGAGGAACGCGTCCGGCATTTGCTCCAGCCCTTCGACGACCGTTTCCTCGCGCTGGAAATTGCTGCTGGCCACGATCTCGCCCATGCCCTGCTGGAATTCGCCGATGCGGCCGAGAAAGTCGCTGACGATGAAGCCCTGGATACGGATGCGCGCGGCGATGACCCGCATCAGATAACGCAGGCTGGTAGGCTGCGACGCGTTATAGCCGTCGATCATGCCGCAGATCGCAAACCGTGCGCCCTGCTTCGCATGGGCCAGTGCCGCATCGAGATGGTCGCCGCCGACATTGTCGAAATAGACGTCGATCCCGTCCGGTGCAGCAGCGCCGAGCGCCTTCACCAGCGGCACATCGCCCTTGTAGTCGATCACGTGATCGGCACCGAGCGAGCGGACCCATTCGACCTTTTCCGCGCCGCCGGCCGAACCGATGACGGTCATGCCCTTCGCCTTGGCGATCTGTACCACGACCGAACCGACCGCCCCGGCCGCCGCCGATACGAACACCGTCTCGCCCGGCTTGGCATCGCCGACCGCGAGCAGGCCGAACCATGCGGTCATGCCGGTCAGCCCCAGCGCGCCGAGGAACGCCTGTTCGGGCAGGTCGATGTCGGGGACCTTCTGCACACCCTTTGCCGGCACGATCGCTTCGTCGCGCCAGCCGCTCATGTGCTGCACGCGCGTGCCGACCGGCAGGTCGGTCGCACGGCTCTCGATCACTTCCCCGACGGCACCACCGTCCATCGCCGCGTCGAGCTGGAACGGCGGGACATAGCTTTTCACGTCGTTCATCCGGCCGCGCATATAGGGGTCGACCGACAGCCAGTGATTGGCGATGCGCACTTCGCCCTCGGCCAGTTCACGCTGCGGCAGGTCGCGCAACGCGAAGTCCTCCATCACCGGCATTCCCTGCGGACGCCGTACCAGATGCCACGCCTTCGCCATGCTACATGCTCCATATCAGTTTCTGACCGCAACCTAGTATGCAGCCATCCAAAAGCAAAGGGGCCCGGTTTCCCGAGCCCCTCCGCCTGTCGCCGCTGCGAACCGATCAATAGGTTCCGGGGAAGCTGCGATTGAGGTTGGTGTCGCTATCGGTCGTGGTGCCCGACACGCCGGTTCCGGCCGTCGTCGAACTGCCCGCGCCCAGCGCCTGGCCGGTCGTGGTCGATGCGCCATAGCGGTTCGCTTCGCGCGAACGGTCATCCTGCGTGCCGAACCGGTCGCTGCCATAGCGCTGCTGCGACTGGTTGCCGAACATCGCCTGCTTTTCCTCTTCGTCGCGCCATGCCTGCTTGGCTTCGGCGGCGGTTTTGCGCAGCTTCACCTTGCCATCGACCGACGAGACCCAACGCGACGGGATCGAGTGGTGGTGGCCGCCGGCGTCCGGATCGCTCTTGGTCAGGATGATGCGGTCGCCGCGTACCTTGTCCACCGTGCCGACATGTTCATCGTCGGAACCGACGACTTCCATATGTTCGGTCACGCGGGTCAGGCTGTCGCGCTGCGTCTGCCGTTCGGTGCGGAAGGCGTTGAACTCGCTCTGGAACCGCTGCGAGTTTTCCTGGCGATATTCGTCATAGTCGCGGTCGAACGCGCTGACCTGCGTATCGCGCCACGACCGATAGGCGTGGTCGCTGTGGCGATCGTCATAGCGCGCCATCTGTTCGTCATAGCGCTGGTCGCGCTCGCGACGACGCTCTGCATCCTCGTCGCCGAACCACGACCGGACCTCGTCGCCTGCGCGCGCCAGGAAGCCGCGGTCGGCGGCGTCGTAATCGAGCCGGTCGCGCTGCTGCGAGCGATCTCCGCGGAAACGATCATTGCCATAGCGGGCGTCGCGTTCGCCCTGATCGCCGAACCGCTGGCGATCGCTGCCGTAGCCGCGGCCCTGCATCCCGTAGCCGCGCGACCCACGGTCATTATGGTCGAAGTCACGGCTGCCATAGCTGCGGTCACGATCGGCGCCATAGGTCGATCCGTAGGACGATCGCCCGCCATAATAATCGGTGTAGCCGCGATCGTCGCGCTGCTGCGAGGCGTTGCCATAGCCTTGGCTACCATAGCCCTGCGCGCCATAGCCGCCCTGCCCGCGATCGTCGCGATCGCGCCAGTTGCCTTCGTCGTTGCGGCGGTTGCGCGACCAGTCATCGTCGCGGGTGTAGCGATCATAGGCCATGAAAATCTCCTGCAGATGGTTCATGTTATCGCGGCGCAGCGGCGTCGGGGCCGCCATGTCGTATCCAGAGAAATGCCAAAGCCGCCGTTGGTTCCGGCGCGTTCGGGACGTGCGCGACGAAGGGGCCTGTCGCAGCGACCGGATGCAGGCACAGATTTTGGCGGGAAATGCGCGAGACCCGTTGCATCCGCATTTTCGGGCCGCTAAGGGAACGGCCCCGGCACTGTCCGGGAACGGGGCGGGGCTGTAGCTCAGATGGGAGAGCGCTGCAATCGCACTGCAGAGGTCAGGGGTTCGATTCCCCTCAGCTCCACCACCCCGCCATCCTGCCCATATCGCTGATCCCCCTTCGCGGCCGACGCACGCATCGACGTTGCGCGCCGTGGTTCGCTGATAGCGGAACAATACCCCACTAAAGTAATGGGATTATTCCCCACCCCCCGCGATGTCCTACAACAGGCGTCGACATCGCCGACAGCGGCGGTTCCGAAACGGGGAGATCAGGGTTGAAGTCAGTTTTCACATCGCTCGCTACGGTCGCATTGCTCGGCCTGGCCGCCTGTTCGGGCAACAGCACCGCCGAAAATGCCGCAGCGGAGAACGCCGTGGTCGAGACGAACCTGACCTCGCTCGATGAACCGCTGGCGAACGATACCGCGCTCGGCAACGACGTCACCCTACCCGGTGACAATGTCGTGTCGAACGACGCAGCGCCGAACGCGGCCGATCCGGTGACCAACGCCACGGGCCTTTGAGTTTCGCCACGCCCCGGCGTGGCCTTCCGCATCGCTTTGGCTAGCTCCCTAAGCGCAACTCGGGCCGGACGGTGAATGCCGCCCGGCCCCTTTTATTCTACGAGCCTGTCCGATGCCCCAGATCGATGATGAACGCCGCCGTGCGGTCGATCATGCCACCCGCGCGCTGTCGAGCGCCCGCATGGCATGGCGGCAGGCGCAGCCCAGCCGGCGGCAGCCGGGCGACTTTCCGCGGCGCGCACCACTGGCCCGCGCCGTCGAACTGCTGGCCGCCGCGCTGTTCCCAGCGCGCATCGGCGGGTTCGTCGGTGATGCGGCGGCGGAGGACGGGTTCGTCGCGGAGCGGCTGACCGAAGCGTTCGCGCTGCTCGAGGCGGCGATCGTCGCCGAATTCGCCTATTGGCGCGATGCGGCTAGCGTCGAGGCGGCGGTCGATCGCCCGGCGGAGATCGTCCGGCTGTTCGCCGGTACGCTGTCGCGGGTGCGGGCGCTGCTCGATACCGATGTCGCGGCGATCTTTCGCGGCGACCCCGCCGCACGTAGCGTCGACGAGATCCTGATCTGCTATCCGGGTGCGACCGCGATCCTGCACCACCGGCTGGCGCATGAACTGGACTCGCTCGGCGCGCCGATCGTCGCGCGGATCGTGTCGGAAATCGCCAATGAACGCACCGGCATCGACATTCATCCCGGCGCCACCATCGGGCCGGGATTCTTCATCGACCATGGTACAGGCGTCGTGATCGGGGAGACGGCGGTCATCGGCGCGCGGGTGCGGCTGTACCAGCATGTCACGCTGGGCGCGCGGACGCCGCGCCGGTCGGAACTGCGCGAGGCGACCGGCCCGTTCGCCGAACGGGTGCCGCGCCATCCGATCGTCGGCGACGATGTGGTGATCTATGCCGGCGCGACGATCCTCGGCCGGGTGAAGATCGGCGACCGCGCGGTGATCGGCGGCAATGTCTGGCTGCTGAAGGATGTCGCGCCGCGCACCGTCGTCGTCCAGCCGGAGGCGGTCGTCGCGTCCTGACGGGACAATCGATCACGCCAGCGAAACGAATCCGGGCATCGCGACGTTGAGCGATGAACGATGATAAAGGTAGCCAGCTATAACATGCGCAAGGCGATCGGGACCGATCGCCGTAGAAGCCCCGAACGCACGCTGGAGGTGCTGCGCGAGGTCGATGCCGACATCATCGCGCTGCAGGAATGCGACCGGCGGCTGGGCGAGCGTGCCGGCGTCATCCCACTCAACATGCTGGACGACCATAGCGACTGGAAACCGGTGCCGATCGCGATCCGGGCGCAGTCGATGGGGTGGCATGGCAACGCGCTGCTGGTGCGCAAGGACGCGACGTTCAGCGCGCCGCGACGGATCGACATCCCGGCGCTGGAGCCGCGCGGCGCGGTGCGCGCCGATGTGACGCTGAACGGCGTCACGATCCGCGTGGTCGGGATGCATCTCGACCTGTCCGGGCTGTGGCGGCGCAAGCAGGCCCATGCGATCCTGCACGATGTCGATGGCTGCCAGCCGCCGCTGCCCAGTGTCCTGATGGGCGACCTGAACGAATGGACGCCGAAGTCCGGGTGCCTGCGCGATTTCGGGCGGAACCATCGCTTTGCCGAAACCGGCCCTAGCTTTCATGCGCGCCACCCGGTCGGGCGGCTCGACCGGATCATGGTGTCGAGCGAATTGCGCATCGTCGAGTCGGGCACCCATCTCAGCGCCGCCGCGCGCAAGGCGTCGGACCATCTGCCGATCTGGGCGACGCTCGAACCGGCATGAGCGACGCGCCGCCCCCGCTGCACGATCGCGAATTGCGGCTGGCGCTGGTCTGTTACGGCGGGATCAGCCTTGCGGTCTATATGCACGGGCTGGTCAAGGAAGTGTGGCATATCGCGCGGGCCAGCCGGGCGATGCAGGACGATGGCGACGCGCTGGGCGGCAGCGCCGGGGTGTACCAGGCGATGCTGCACGAGCTGGCGGCGTTGAGCGGCATCCGGCTGCGCGTGCTGGTCGACATCGTCGCGGGGGCGAGCGCGGGCGGGATCAACGGCGTGTTCCTGGCGCACGCAGTGGCGACCGGCCAGTCGCTCGACCCGCTGACCGAATTGTGGCTGGAGGGCGCGGACATCGAGGCGTTGATCGATCCGGCGCAAGCCCCGGCGAGCGCGCTGTCGCGGCCCTGGGCGCGGCCGATCGCGTGGATGGCGCTGGGCCGCGAGGGCGAGGACGTGTCGAGCGTAGACATCGCCGCGCGCGACGAACTGCGCGCCAAGCTCGACCGGTTCGTGCGGGCGCGGTGGTTCGAGCCGCCCTTTGGCGGGCGGGCGATGGTCGACATGCTGCTGAACGCGTTCGAGGCGATGGCGGCGGGGCCGATCGGCCCGCGCCTGTTGCCGCCGGGCCAGCCGCTCGACCTGTTCGTCACCGTCACCGATTTTGCCGGCCATCCCGAAGTGTTGCGGCTCAATTCGCCCCGGGAAGTGGTCGAGACCGAGCATCGCATCGTCATCGGCTTTTCCGACCATGGCGACGGGCCGCTGGCCGACCCCGCCGAGCTGGTGTTCGCGGCGCGGGCGACGTCGAGCTTTCCCGGCGCATTCCCGCCGTTCAGGGTGGGCGAACTGGACGAGGCGCTCAAGGATCGCGGAACGGCGTGGCCGGGGCGTGACGCGTTCCTGCGCCGCGTGCTGCCGCGACAGGCTGCGGTGGGGATGGTTGAACAGGCGGCGCTGATCGACGGATCGGTGCTGGCGAACGCCCCGTTCCGCCCGGCGATCGATGCGCTGCGCGAACGCCCGGCGCGGCGGCAGATCGACCGGCGCTTCGTCTATCTCGACCCCGCGCCCAACCACAAATTCGGCTTCGGCACGGAATCCAAGGGGCCGC
>CAJYRU010000157.1 GCA_913777295.1 uncultured Sphingomonas sp.
GGCCGTTCGGTGCAGGCAGCGAACCTGTACCAGTCGGCCCCCATCTCCGGACGCGAGAGGCCGAAGACCTCGGCGGTGATGCCGAACTCGAACGCGCAAAGCCCGTCATAGGCGAGCGCCGCGACGAGGCGATTGGGCGTGGCGGATACCTTTGGCATGATCCTTACGATAGAAGGCAATGCAGCCACTGGCTAGAGTGCGCGGCGAACAGGCACAAGGCGTCATCAACAGGAGAGAGCACCGAGCTCGTCGAACATGAACCCCGTCCGCAGCGACCGGGTTTTCGGCATGGTCATGAGAGAATGGATGGCAAGGTTCGACCACAGCGTGAGCAGCGCCCGGTTCATCTCAAGATCGGTGTAATTTGAGGTGATGAAGAGGATCGAACCGGGCTTCTTGTCGCCGGTCATCCAGTCCTTGATCGAGTAGGTGCGCCCCTCGTCGGGAAGGAAGCGCAGGACCTGCGCGTTGGTGTTGAAAACGGCGCGGATCGACTCCGCCATACGGGCGGCTTCAGGCGCCGTCAGAGGGTCTGCGATCGTCTTGGCTAGGTGCTTGTGAACCTGCTTCAGGTCAGCCGTCATGAGGTTGTCCGCCAGCGCCTGGTTCGTGGTCATTTTCTTCTCGATGAGCTTCATGCACATCTCGATGAATAGGGTCCGCGCGGCGAGCGCCCAGAAGGGCTCGGAGGAGCCGCCATCAGACGGAATGAGGGCGGCCGCTGCGGCCGTGAACTCGCTGTATGTCCGGCAGTCGTTGAAGATCGACCAGGCCGGGCAGCGCGCGTCCATTGGGTTCAGGATCGTGTCCCGCTCGGGGTCGTAGAAGGCCTCGACATAGGCTCCTGTCAGATCGAACACGACGGCGCTGTCTTGGCGCTGCCGGATCTGTGCGATGGTCTTTCGGAGGGCGGTCGTCTTACCGGCGCCGGTCGTGCCCAGAAGCAGGGAATGGGACTGCTCGAGGCGGTGCGGATAGGGGATGCCGGCGATCGTGTACGGGTGGTGGATGCCACCCGCTTTGCGGGCTCCAAATGGCAGCTTCAGGACCTGCTCGGGCGTCTTGTTCGGGAACAGGCTCTGAGCCTCTTTCACGAACTCGATTTTGTTGTGCTGGACGATCTCGGCGTAGAGGACATCGCGCTCGACCAGCATGGCGCCCCGCTCGTGACGCTCTTGAACCATTGCCTTGCCGCGGCGCTTGGAAAAGTCGACGTACCAGATGGCGAGGGGCACGGTGACGCAGGACGCGATCATGGCCGATCCGATCACCCCGCGCACGGCTTTCGTCCATGCTCGGGCGACCTCCGGAACGTAGGGCACATAGCCCATGATCGTGCGGTGGAGACTGTTGTCGGGCATCCGCAGATCGACCTGCTTCAGGTTGTCGAGAGCGACCCAATTCCAAAGGCCCGCCAGCACCCGCATGCAGATCAGCTGGACGTTGTTCTCGTCGAGCGTGATGGAGAGGATGATGACGTAGGCGAGGGCGAACACGCCGAGCCACATCAGGATCGGCAATTTGGCCCCCTGCAGCCACATCAGCACCTGGGTGTTCAGGAGCTGCGAACCACGCGTAAAGTTGCCAGAATTGCGAGGTAGCTCGCCTCGCGCCGAGTGGTGTTCGTGGGGGATGGGACGGCCGTCGTTGCGGATGTCACGCCGCATGCCCTTGGGGTCATCGCGCGCCATGGTATTGCTCCATCCGAAGGTCGGTTTGGGCGATCAAATGGTCACGGAGATCGGGGTGATCTTGGCGAATGATCGCGTCCAAGGCGATCTGCGTAAACTCGGTCACACGGAGGTGCCGAAGTTGACTGTCGGATAGCAGCTGTTGACCCGAAATATACTGCGCGATGGCAAGGCGCAGCGCGTCCGCGATGGATCGACCTTGCTGCTCAGCAAGCTCTTCCAGTCGTGCGAACTGGTGTGGGTCGAACCGGACGGTTCGCTGTATAAACGGGCGTTTCAATCCAACCTCCTAGCAGGGAGGTTGGTGGGCTCTTCGACGGGGCCGTTATATGCTGCGAAGATGCCTGTTGGCAATCGCTACATGCGGGACCGGCAAAAAAGCGATCCCAGGCGATCCCAAAAAAGTGACGGATTTCCGCCGTTTTTCAAACGGGATCGGATGGGATCAAAAACTAGTCGAGTGGGATCGCCTAGGGTAGCCGCTGAAACCCGCAGAAAACTGGGAAAAACGGCAAGCGAAGCTTGCGTTCGGTGTGCTCTACTGAAGTCCCGATTCCTTCGTATTGCTCTGGGTGTTCCTGCCCTTCGAGACGGCTCGGGATCGCCTCGGGTTTCAGCCGGGACCCAAACCGCCGCTAGGCGGAAAGCAGCTGCCTGAAGGGCGCTGCGCGCCGGGGGCAAGGTTCTCTGGCAGGGGGAGAGCCAAGGGTTTGCGCCATGGTCGCTCTAGTGGCTTCCTGCGGGGCCAATCGGTCGATATATCGGTGACGTTCAGACCCGATAAGCCGTATCGAAAAGGACACACTATGGCGAAGTCACTGGACGCTGAACTGGCCGCGATCGCGGCCGACGAACGCAAGCTCGCCGAGCGCCGTCAGGCGCATCAGGCGAAGGTGCGGGAGGCGGCTGTTGGAGCAGTCGAGAAGGCGGGGCTGTTCAAGGTTCCGCTCGATCGACTGGAGGGGCTGATGAAGGCGGTGAAGACGCTGGGCGTCGACGAGGTCGAAAAGCGGCTCATGGCGGAAGCCTGAGCCGGTTCGAGGCCGATGGTCACGGCGATGGCCGCATGGGGCTGCTACCTCATGCGGCCATTCTATTTCTGGTCAGGACGCGGCGCAGCCGGCTTGAGATTGGCAGGCAAAAAAAGGGACGCGCCAGCCGATAGGCTGGGCGTCCCTGCGGGTCGCTGAGCGTGGCTCGCTGGGCCGTCAGGCCCATGCGAGATGGTATTCTCCCTCGACCGGTTTCAGCGCCGCCATAGTGGTCAGCGCTTCGACGTACCGAGACATCTGGGGATCCTCGTCGAGGCGTCGCCGGATGCGCGGATCCATGAGCCGCTGTCGGAGCTGCGACAGCGGGATCGCGCCGCACGAGTCCTCGTCCAGATCGAGGCTGGCGAGGAGGGCGAAGGCGTTCCCGTTCGCGACCTCAAGCTCGGGTGCGCCATCGGGATTTAGGCCGAGGCCAAGCCGCAGATCGCCGATCGGGTCCTGTTGCCAAACGCGGACGCGGCGTGCCCGAAATTGGGCCTCGTCGATGACGGCGATCACGGCCGGGTCGTGGTCGAAGCAACGCGCGATCGAGGCGAGTGCGAGAGGGCACACGCGGACCTCGATCTCGAACGATCCAGAGGCCGGTTCGCCGTGGATCGGGATGACCATCGGAGCCCCGGTCCGGCCGCTATGATCGTCGACAAGATCGCGAAGCGCGCCGAGCTGATCTGGGGTAATGACGGCGGGTGCCATAGCGGCCCGTCTGCGGGGTGAAGGCAACAACCGTGACGCCTCGGCTTGCGGCCCATGCTGCGGCGATGGCGTCGCATCCCTTGCGCTGCGCGGTCGTGCACAAGGTCATGTGCGGAACGCGCGTTTTGATCGCGTCGAGCCGGTCCCAAAGCTGCTGCCAGTCGTGCCACTCTGCGCCGCCCGAAAAGACGACAAGCGGGCCGGTGGGGTTGCGCTTCTCGCGGTGATCCTGCGCGCGTGCTTTGAGGAAGTCGATTGCGGCAATCTGGCTTGCGGTGCCTCCGCTCGAAACCTTCGATCCGCGCGCCGGGGACCATGGGTGGCCGGTCTGCGCGCGGTAACAATCGGCGGCATAATCGCGCATGCACTCGATAGCGGCGCGCTGTTCGGTCTTGGTCTGGGCGCGGAGTTGCAATTCCTCCATCTCGACGGCGTAAATCTCGGACGGATCGTAACGGCGCGTCATCTCGCCAAGGTCGGCGCAAAGCCGGTCTTCCTCGCGTTCCAGCTTCTGCGCCTCGTAGTGAAACGAGTTGACGAAGCCCCATGCGATAGCCTGCGCGCTCGCCTCTAGGCGGGTATCGCGGAACAGGTCGAAAAGGGTCAGCACCCGACGATCGTCCACGCGCGGCTTACCGTGGCTCTTGGGAAAGAAAGGCCGAAGCCGTTCCATCTGCTCGTCCGTCAGCCAGTATAGGTCACTCATTCCAGTCTCCTCTCGGAGCCTGAATCAGATCGCGCGCCTCACATCAATGGGTCCTGACCCTAAGGCGCGACCGTTCGCAGAGATTTTTCCCGAATTTTTTCGGAAGCGCGGCCCGCTGGATAGCGCGACCATCAGTCAACGCGATCCTTTGGAAATTCAGGGCATTCCCCGACGACGATCCAAAGACCAATTCTGAACATTACAGAACAACCCCGTTCAGCCTGCCGAAGCCCGCCGCGTCGTAAACCGCCTCCATGCCCGGTCATGGGCATGGAGGGACCAGTCATGAAGGTGACGCGTATCATTGTCGCCGGCCTCGCGATCGCGACGATGGGTTTCAGTGCGAATGCCAGTGCGCAGGAATGGGGACCGCCCCCGCCGCCCCCCGGACCGGGCTGGGGCGCGCCGCCCCCTCCCCCACCTCCTCCGCCGCCTGCCCCTCCGCCGCACTGGGGCGGTTATGATCGGGGTTATGGCTATCAAGGCTATGGCGACCGGGACTATGGTGGCGGCGGCTATGGCTGGCGCGGCGCGGGCTATGGATACCGGCCGCATTATCGGCCCTATCGCCGCTGCTGGACCGAATATCGCGGTTGGGAGCGGGTACGGATCTGCCGGTGATCGGGCTTGATCTTGCGAAGAAAGCCGAGCCCCTCCCCTTTAGGGGAGGGGTTGAGGTGGGGCCTTTCCGTTGGTGCGGCGCCTGTTGAAGCGCCCCACCCCCTGCCCCTCCCCTGAAGGGGAGGGGTGTATGAATTGTATGGCCTCCCGCTTCGGAAGACGCCGATCGATCAGTCCGAGCCGAAGATATCCCGCGTGAACAGCTTGTCGGCGACATCGGCCAGTTCGGGGTCGTTGCGGTTGGCGATGATGACGTCGCTGTCCTGCTTGAAGGCGGCGAGGTCGCGGTAGACC
>CAJYRU010000158.1 GCA_913777295.1 uncultured Sphingomonas sp.
GTAACGAAGCAAACCGAACCCGCGAATGGGCGCGGGCATTGAAAGAAATTGAGTGACACCAAAGAAAGAACTGCTCTTCGTCGCGCTCGGCGGATCGGGCGAAATCGGCATGAACGTCAACCTGTACGGCACCGCCGGCAAATGGCTGATGGTCGATTGTGGCGTGACCTTTGCCGACCCGGCCTATCCCGGTATCGACGTGATGCTGCCGGACCTGCAATTCATCGAGGAACGCGGCGACCAGCTGCTGGGCATCGTCATCACCCATGGCCATGAGGACCATATCGGTGCGCTGCCCTATCTGGCCGCCGATCTGGGCGTGCCGATCTATGCGACGCCGTTCACCGCCGGTCTGATCCGCGGCAAGCTGGACGAGGAAGGCATCGCCGACCGCGTCAAGCTGAAGATCGTGCAGCTGGGCGGCGACGTGAATGTCGGTCCGTTCGGCGTGAAGTTCGTGCCGATGGCGCATTCGATCCCAGAATCAACCTCGCTCGTCATCTCGACGCCGCACGGCAACGTGTTCCATTCGGGCGACTGGAAGCTCGATCCGACCCCGATGGTCGCGACCCCGGCCACCCCGGCGGAACTGACTGCGATCGGCGATGACGGCATCCTCGCGCTCGTCTGCGATTCGACCAACGTCTTCAATACCGAAGCGTCGGGGTCCGAGGCCGATGTGCGTCAGGGGCTGTTCGAACAGATTTCGTCGGCGAAGGGGCGGCGGGTGATGGTCACCAGCTTCGCATCCAACGCCGCGCGGCTGCACACGCTGGGCGAGGTCGCGCGCGACACCAACCGCAAGGTGTGCGTCGCGGGCCGTTCGCTCGACCGCATCCTGAAGGTCGCCAAGGCGACAGGCTACCTCAAGAGCTTTCCGCAGACGGTCGATTTCGACACCGCGATGCGCCTCCCGCGCGATCAGGTGCTGATTATCGCGACCGGCGGTCAGGGCGAGCAGCGCGCGGCACTGGCCCGCATCGCCAATCGCGAGCATCAGCTGAGTCTGGAGGCAGGTGACCGGGTCATCTTCTCGTCGAAGCAGATCCCGGGCAACGAGGTAGCGATCGGTCGCATCCAGAACCAGCTGGCCGCAGCCGGGATCGAGATGATTACCGACCGTCAGGCGCATGTCCACGTCTCGGGCCATCCGGGCCGGCCGGAACTGGCCAAGCTCTATGGCTGGCTGCGGCCCAAGGTGCTGATGCCGGTGCATGGCGAGATGCGCCATCTGATGGAACATGCCCGGTTCGGCCTGTCGCAAGGGATCAAGCAGACGCTGGTGCAGACCAACGGCGACATCGTGCGCCTGGCGCCGGGCAACCCGGTGAAGGTCGGCAGTGCCGCCGTCGGCCGGCTCGCGCTGGACGGCGACGTCATCCTGCCGGCGGACGGCACGACCATCAACGAACGGCGCAAGCTCGCCGCCTATGGCCATATGTCGGTCGCGGTCGCGGTCGACCGGCGCGGGCAGCTGATCGGTGAGCCGCAGATCCGCGTGCAGGGCGTGCCGGTCGAAGAGGACCGCGAGCCGTTCCTCGAGGAAGCGGTCGATGCCGCGACGGAGGCAGTCGCGTCGAAGGGGCGCGAACGCAGCAAGCTGCCCGAGGCGATCCGCCTTGCCGTGCGTCGCGTGGCCACGCGCTGGACGGGCAAGAAGCCGGTCGTCGACGTCCTCATCATTCCGGCCTGACGCACATGGCGTGGCAGTCGGCGCTGGCGATCTACCTGCTCTTCTGGGTGTTCGCCATGTTCCTGGTCCTGCCGTTCGGGGTTCGCACGACGCATGAAGCGGGCGAACCCCCGGTGCCGGGACAGGCCGACAGCGCCCCGGCCGGGTTCCATTTCGGCCGGATGGCGTGGCGCACGACGATCGTCGCTACCGTGCTGTTCGCGCTCTTCTACCTGAACTTCGTGTTCGGATGGGTCACCGCCGATATGCTCGATTTCTATCGCTGAGGTCAGTGGATCATCGTTTCGACCAGATCATGGAGGTAGCGGACGAACTCCCGGTACAGCCGGAAATGCGCCGTTTCCTCCAGGGTGGTCGGACGGAGGCCGAAGCGTTCGCGAAGGTTCCCACCCGCAAGACCCATCCGTTGCGAACCTGCGGCAGCCACGCTGCCCGCAACCCAGGGCCGAGGGCGTCCGGCGACAGCCTGATGAGCGTGAGAACGGGCCGAGGCAACAACGAGGTGCGGGTTCGAAGCGCCACCTCCCGTTCCCCGACCCCATCAGCATAAAGCCGTCACCCCAGCGAAGGCTGGGGTCTCTGTCGGCTTCTGCTGTGCGCTACAATCAGGAGATCCCAGCCTTCGCTGGGATGACGCCCGTTTCAACAGGAACTGGTAAGCTCCAGCGGTAGGGCCGGCACCGCTTGCACGTGCGTAGATCAAACGCTAGCTGCGCAGCCGCTCGATCGCCTGCGCCAGCACGACGTAGAGCTTGCCCATGTCCGAGGACAGCAGCGTGACCCCCATCGGCGATCCGTCGCGCAGCGTCAGGATGTGGCGCAGCATCGCTTCGAAATCATGGATGTAGCGGTTCACCTGGTCACGGAAGCCGTCGTCCTGATCGTATAGCAGTGCGATTTCGCGGGCCTGCGCGCTGTCGATCAGCCGCACGGCGCGACGGGTGAACACCCCGCGATCGCCCTTGAGATAGGCGGCCCACGCGGTGTCGGACACGTCGGTCGACAGCGACCGGGCAATGTCGATCGCGGCCGAGTTCATCGCTTCGATCAACAGCGATACCCGTCGGGAGAACTGGTCGCTGTCAGCCTCCTCGCGTTCGGCACGGGCGGCGGCCATCCGGTCTTCCAACAGCTTGCTGGTGTCCGCAATGTCCAGCATCTGGCGCGACAGCCGTTCCGATGCCTCGATCGCCGACGCGACGGCATGGTTGGCGATGGTCGACAATTCCGCCACCTGCGAGGTCACTGCATTGTCGACCGCATTGGCCAGCGCGCGGGCGC
>CAJYRU010000159.1 GCA_913777295.1 uncultured Sphingomonas sp.
CGGCGGCGTCGAGCAGCAGTGGGCGTGGCAGGATGCGGGTGATGACCGACAGCGCGTTGATGCCGGGATCGAACACGCCGATGCCCGGTTCCCAGATCCATGCCTGCCCCGGATGCCAGACGCGCACATCTTCCTTCCAGTTGACCGCCACGCGCCGGATATTGCGCTGGTTCAGCCATTGCCGCGCCGGCTCGACCGCCGCCGCCTCGCGCGAATGCCACGTCGCGAACAGGACGCGGCGGGCACGCTCGGCAGCGCGGGCGAACGCCTGCGCCTCCGACAAAGTCGCTGCCGGCGGCTTTTCGATCATGATGTCGAGGCCGTGGTCCAGGGCCTGCTGGATCAGTGACAGCCGCCCGCGTGGCGGGGTGCAGATCGAGATCGCCTGCACGTCGGGCATCGCAGCCATCATCTCGGCGATCGTCCGGAAGCCCGGCACACCTTCGGGCGGGGTGTGGCCGGTGACGGCGGCGACCAGTTCGAAATCCGGGCTGGCGGCAATGTGCGGGATATGCTGATCGCGCGCGATCTTGCCGATGCCGGCCAACGCGATGCGGGTCGGGGAAGCCAACGTCTTACTCTCCTGCCGGTTATTTGTCCGACTTATCAAGCCTGCCGACCGCCCGCAAGCGGGGCGTCAGATTCCGTCGGCGACCACGTCGCGCCCGGTGGCGCGCAGCCGCTCGGCCAGGTCGGCGATGCAGGTGTCGACCAATGCCGGATCGGTCGCGCGGACGACGAAGTTGGCGCCGGTGCGGCCTTCGCGGAAGAACGGATAGCTGCCGATCGCCACGCCGTCATGCGCGCGTTCGACCTCGCGCAGCATTCCCGCGACCTCGCTCTCGCCCACCCAGCAGCCCAGCGTCCCGGATACCACCGGCAATCCGCCCTCCAGCGTGCCGGTCAGGCTGTCGAGCATGGCCGCCGCGATATGGGGGACGCCGGCCATGACGAAGATATTCCCGATATGGATGCCCGGCGCACCCGACATGCGGTTCTCGATCAGCTCGCCCCCCTCCGGCACCCGCGCCATGCGCAGGCGCGCGTCGGTCAGCCCGCCGCGTGTGGTGTAATATTCCTCGAGAATCGCACGGGCGCGGGGGTGGACGATGACGCCGACGCCCAGCGCCGCGGCGATCGAATCGACGGTGATGTCGTCATGCGTCGGCCCGATGCCGCCCGTCGTGAACAGATAGTCGTTGCGGGCACGCAGGGTGTTTACCGCCTCCACGATCGCTTCCTCGCGGTCGGCGACGACGCGCACTTCGGCCAGCCGAATGCCTTGGACGTTCAGCCACGTCGCGAGCTGCGCGATATTCTTGTCCTGCGTCCGGCCGGAGAGGATTTCATCCCCGATGACGAGCAGGGCGGCGGTCCAGATGCGATCGGTCATGTCCCTCGCATAGCGTGGGTGCGCGCCCTCGCCTAGCGGCCTGTCCTCGCTTATAGGGGCAGGATGACCGACTATCAGACCGTCACCGCCGATATGCCGCTGGCCCGGACCGGCGCAATCAAGCTGCACGATGCCGCCGGGTTCGAAGGGATGCGCCGCGCCGGCCGCCTCGCCGCGCACATCCTCGACGAAATCACGCCGCACGTCGTGCCCGGCGTCACCACCGCCGAACTCGACACGATCATCTACCGCCTGATGCGCGAAGGGGGCGCGGTGCCCGCCACGCTCGGCTATCGCGGCTATGCCCATTCGACCTGCATCTCGATCAACCATGTCGTGTGCCATGGCATCCCGTCGGACCGGACGCTGAAGGACGGCGACATCGCCAATATCGACGTGACCCCGTTGCTGGACGGCTGGCATGGCGACAGCAGCCGGACGTACCTGGTCGGGAACGTCCCGATCAAGGCGCGCAAGCTGGTCGACGTGACCTATGAATGCCTGATGCTCGGTATCGAACAGGCGAAGCCCGGTAACCGCATGGGTGACGTGGCGCACGCGATCCAGCGCCATGCCGAGGCGCACCGCTACGGCGTGGTCCGCGATTTCTGCGGCCACGGCCTCGGCCAGCTGTTCCACGACGCGCCCGAAGTGATCCATGCCGGGCGGCCGGGCACCGGCCCCGAACTGCGGCCGGGGATGTTCTTCACCATCGAACCAATGATCAATATCGGCCGACCGGATGTGAAGATGCTCGACGACGGCTGGACTGCGGTGACGCGCGACCGGTCGCTGTCGGCGCAGTTTGAACATTCGATCGGCATTACCGAGGACGGGTGCGAAATTTTCACGCTCAGTCCCAAGGGGTTCACGAAACCGCCGTATCTGTAATTCCTCCCCGGCACGGGGAGGGGGACCAGCCGCAGGCTGGTGGAGGGGGGGCTGCTGCAGACGCTACCGCCGCGATGGAGGATACCCCCCCCACCACCGCTTCGCGGCGGCCCCCCTCCCCGTGCCGGGGAGGATCACCCTGCCCGAAAAACCGGCACCCTGCCCCTTCGCTGGGCAATATCGACAGCCCCGGCCAAATCCCCGATGATCCTGCCCAAGGCGAATCGCCGGTTGGCACGGTTATTGTTTAACGGGATGCTAACGACCCGTCCGGGTCGTCACGTCCGAGGGGATCGGCAGGGCGCATGAAGAAGATCGAGGCCATCATCAAGCCGTTCAAGCTGGATGAGGTGAAGGAAGCGCTACACGAAGTCGGCGTCAGCGGCATTACCGTGACCGAAGCCAAGGGGTTCGGCCGGCAGAAGGGCCACACCGAACTGTATCGCGGCGCGGAATATGTCGTCGACTTCCTGCCCAAGGTGAAGCTGGAAGTGGTGGTCGAGGACGGCCTGGCCGAGCGCGTCGTCGAAGCGATTGCGCAGGCCGCACAGACCGGGCGTATCGGCGACGGAAAGATTTTCGTCATTCCGGTCGAGACCGCCTTGCGCATCCGCACGGGTGAGCGCAACGACGACGCGATCTGACGCAGCGCAGCATTATTTCGAATCACGGGGCGTTCTGGGGCGATTGATTGCGCCGGAGCGTGGGGTTTAATCCAGAAAGGGCAGTTTCCGATGGCTACTACCGCCAGCACCATCCTGAAGCGGATCAAGGACGAAGAGATCGAATGGATCGATCTGCGCTTCACCGATCCCAAGGGCAAGTGGCAGCACCTGACTATGGTCGCGTCGATCCTGGGTGAGGACGAGCTGACCGACGGCCTGATGTTCGACGGTTCGTCGATCGAGGGCTGGAAGGCGATCAACGAGTCGGACATGGTGCTGAAGCCCGATCTAGACGCGGTCTATACCGACCCGTTCTCGGCCACCCCGATGCTGGTCATCTTCTGCGACGTGGTCGAGCCGTCGACCGGCGAACTCTATGCCCGCGACCCGCGTTCGACCGCGAAGCGCGCCGAGGCGTATCTGAAGACCACCGGCATCGGCGACACCGTCTATGTCGGGCCGGAAGCCGAATTCTTCATGTTCGACGACGTCCGGTTCGAAAACAGCTATTCGACCAGCTATTACAAGATCGACGACATCGAACTACCGGGCAATTCGGGTCGCGAATATGAAGCCGGCAACATGGGCCACCGCCCGCGTGCCAAGGGCGGCTACTTCCCGGTCGCGCCGGTCGACAGCGCCGTCGACATCCGTGGCGAAATGGTCACCACGATGCTCGAAATGGGCCTGCCCTGCGACAAGCATCATCACGAAGTCGCCGCCGCGCAGCACGAACTGGGCCTGACCTTCGGCACGCTGACCACCACCGCCGACCGGATGCAGATCTACAAGTATGTCGTGCACCAGGTCGC
>CAJYRU010000160.1 GCA_913777295.1 uncultured Sphingomonas sp.
CCGCCCAGCCAGCGATGGTTCACGAAATGCTGGCCCGACTTGCGAGCGGCCTCGGCGATCGGCTCCTGCGCCTGGCGCTTGGTGCCGACGAACAGGACCTTGCCGCCCGACGCGACGGTCGACGACACGAATTCCAGCGCGCGCGCGAACAGCGGCACGGTCTGCGACAGGTCGAGGATGTGGACGCCGTTACGATCGCCAAAGATGTACGGCTTCATCTTCGGGTTCCAGCGGTGGGTCTGGTGGCCGAAGTGCGCGCCCGATTCGAGCAGCGCCTGCATGGTGACGACGGGTGCCGCCATAGGATAATTCCTTCCGGTTGATCCTCTGGGAAGCAGGAACCCTTGTCAGGCCAAAGGCCCGGGCACCGGTATGAGCGCTTCCCATGTGGGGTTGAGGCGGCGGCCTTTAGCGTAACACCGCAGAACGATCAAGGCTTGACGCCGGAACGATATGAGAACATAAGCGGTCCAGATACGGACCATGGAACAAGTTTCCCTCTAAGCTGTTGAGGGACCTTGCGATTTTATGGTCGCATGATCGGGGAGTTTCGAGATGGCCCTGTTGGTTTCCGCGCTGTTCGCTTTCGGTTTCGTCGTCGCCTTGGCAACCATCGTTGCCACCATCCTGCCGGCGAAGGATCGCATCTTGCGCCTGCTGCTGCGCGGACCGGAATGGACGATCGATCCGCTCCCCCCTGTGCATCTCACCTCGCGTCGCGGCGTGATCCGCCAGCGCCCGGCTACGGTCGCTGCGCAGCCGCTTCGCGCTGCCGCCTGATCCGTCCGTAGCTGCGAATGCTGAACGGCAGCGTCGCCAGATAGGCGACGCATACTGCCGTAAGCGTCTGCCACGGCGCCGATACCAGGGCTGCCGCGACGATCACGACGACGACGATCGCTTCGAAGCGGATGTTTCGGCGGAGCTTCAGCGAAGACCAGCTGAAGGTCGCTAGGCTGGACACCATGAGGAAGGCCACGAACGCCACCCAGGGTGCGACGATCCACGGCGAGCGGAACAGTTCCTCACCCGACCAGATCCATGCGTAGAGCGGCAGCATGGCAAGGCCGGCGCCGGCGGGTGCCGGAATGCCGGTCAGGAAGCCGGCGGACTTGTGCGGCTGGTCGTCGGCATCGATACGGGCATTGAACCGGGCGAGGCGCAGCGCGGTGAACACCGCATAGACCAGCGACACGATCCAGCCGATGCGCGGCTCAGCCGATAGCGCCCACAGATACATGATCAGGGCAGGCGAGACGCCGAACGAGATTGCATCGGACAGCGAATCCAGCTCCGCACCGAACTTGCTCTCCCCCCGGACCAGGCGCGCGACGCGCCCGTCCAGCCCGTCGAGAACCCCGGCCAGCAGCACCATCAGGACGGCGCGTTCCCACTCGCCCCCGATGGCGAAGCGGATGCCGGTCAGACCGGAACATAGTGCCAGCGCGGTAACTGCGTTGGGCGCGACGGCGCGCAGCGGGATACCCCGCGCGGGAAGGGGGCGGCGCATTATTGCGTGATGCCGGTCGCGGCGGCGACGCCGGGGCGACCCAGAATGGTTTCGCCAGCGACGCTGCGCTGGCCGAGCGCGACCTGCGGCTCGATACCTTCGGGCAGGAACACGTCGACGCGGCTGCCGAACCGGATCAGCCCGACCCGCTGTCCGGCTGCCGCGAAATCGCCGGGCTTCACGAAGCTGACGATCCGCCGGGCGACCAGGCCCGCGATCTGCGTGAAGCCGACGCGCTGTCCGCCAAGGCCTTCGACGACGATATGCTGGCGCTCATTCTCATCGCTTGCCTTGTCCAGATCGGCGTTCAGGAACTTGCCCGAAATATACACGACCTGTCGGATCGTGCCCGCGATCGGCGTACGATTGATATGCACGTCGAACACCGACATGAAGATCGACACGCGCACCAGCGGCCGGTCGCCCAGGCCGTTTGGCCCGCGCAGTTCAGGCGGCAACTCCACCCGCTCGATCATCGTGACCAGCCCGTCGGCCGGCGCCACGATCAGTCCCTCGCCCTGCGGCGTCGTGCGAACCGGATCGCGAAAGAAGGACGCCACCCACAAGGTGACCAGCCCCATCGGCCATGCCAGCGTCTCCCACGCCATGAAGGCGAAGAAGGCGGTGATGACGGCGGCGATGAGGACGTATTTGCGCCCTTCGGGATGAACGGAGGGCCAGCGCCACTTGACGGTCGTGGTGCCGACCGCGGGCTTGTCGAGCGATGCCATGAGGCGTGGTGTACCCAAGGCGGACCGTGCTGACAACCGCCCTGCACTCCCCCGCGGTTGATCCCGCGGCAACGACCCCGTAAGGCCCAGCCCAACCGAAACTATATCGAGAGCAGGCGCATGGCGAAGATCAAGGTCAAAACCCCGGTCGTGGAGATCGACGGCGACGAAATGACTCTCATCATCTGGGCGTGGATTCGCGAACGGCTGATCCTGCCCTATCTCGACATCGACCTCGAATATTACGACCTCGGCGTCGAGAAGCGCGACGAGACCGACGACCAGATCACCATCGACAGCGCGAAGGCGATCCAGAAGTACGGCGTCGGCGTGAAGTGCGCCACGATCACGCCCGACGAAGCGCGCGTCGAGGAATTCGGCCTGAAGAAGATGTGGCGCTCGCCCAACGGGACGATCCGCAACATCCTGGGCGGCGTGGTCTTCCGCGAGCCGATCGTAATCTCGAACGTGCCGCGCCTCATCCCGGGCTGGACCAAGCCGATCGTCGTCGGCCGCCATGCATTCGGCGACCAGTACAAAGCGACCGATTTCAAGGTGCCCGGTGCCGGCAAGCTGACCATGAAGTGGGAAAGCACCGATGGCCAGGTGATCGAAGAGGAGGTGTTCGACTTCCCCGCCGCCGGCGTCGCCATGGGCATGTACAATCTCGACGAATCGATCCGCGATTTCGCCCGCGCCTCGATGAACTATGGCCTCGGCCGTGGCTGGCCGGTCTACCTGTCGACCAAGAACACGATCCTCAAGGCCTATGACGGCCGCTTCAAGGACATTTTCGAGGATGTGTTCGCAACCGAGTTCAAGGACCAGTTCCAGGCTGCCGGCATCGAATATCAGCACCGCCTGATCGACGACATGGTCGCATCGGCACTGAAGTGGCATGGCGAGTTCGTGTGGGCCTGCAAGAATTATGATGGCGACGTGCAGTCGGATCAGGTTGCGCAGGGCTTCGGTTCGCTCGGCCTGATGACCTCGGTCCTGATGTCGCCGGACGGCAAGACGATCGAGGCGGAAGCGGCGCACGGCACCGTCACCCGCCACTATCGCCAGCATCAGCAGGGCAAGGCAACCTCGACCAACCCGATCGCATCGATCTTCGCCTGGACCGGCGGCCTGAAATATCGCGGGAAGTTCGATGGCACGCCCGACGTGACGAAGTTCGCCGAGACGCTGGAGCGTGTCTGCATCGAAACCGTCGAAGCCGGCCACATGACCAAGGATCTCGCGATCCTGATCGGCCCGAACCAGCCGTGGATGACCACCGAGCAGTTCTTCGAACAGGTCCGCGTAAACCTCGAAACGGCGATGGGCGCGCAGGGCTAAAACCCGCCGTCGATCGACACCTGCAAGCGGCGTCCATCCGAACGGATGGGCGCCGTTTTTGCGTTAAGCAGTTGCCGCGTCCATGCCGCATCCGCAACAATGCCGCCATGCCATTGCCGATTGATTCGACGCCGTTCAGCGATTCGCTGGTCATTCTGGGGGCCGCCGGCCTCGTTATTCCGGCCTTTGCCCGCTTTCGCGTCAACCCGGTGATCGGGTTCATCCTGGTCGGGGTGCTGGTAGGACCGTTCGGGCTGGGCGCGCTGGTCGACCGCGCGCCATGGCTGTTCCACATCACGATCACCGACCGTCATTCGATCGAGCCGTTCGCCGAATTCGGCATCGTGCTGCTGCTATTCTCGATCGGCCTCGAGCTGTCGTTCAAGCGGCTTTGGGCGATGCGGCGCCAAGTGTTCGGGCTGGGTGCCGCCGAACTGTTCGGATCGGCACTCCTGATCGGCGGGGCGCTGATGGCGTTGGGGCAGGCGTCGGCCGGTGCGATCGGCCTCGGCCTCGCGCTGGCGCTATCGTCGACGGCGCTGGTGCTGCCGATGGCGGGCACGACCGGCCCGGTCGGGCGGACCGCCTTCTCGATGCTGCTGTTCGAGGATCTGGCCCTGGTCCCGATCATCTTCGCCCTTGGCGCCCTTGCCCCGACCGCGACCGACGATGGCTGGGCGGGCCTTGCCAATACGCTGATGTGGGGCGGACTTAGCGTCGTCGGTCTTTACGCCGCCGGCCGACTGTTCCTACCGCGCCTGTTCGCACAGGCGGCACGGACCAAAAGTCCCGAACTGTTCCTCTCGGCCAGCCTGCTGGTCGTGATCGTCGCCAGCCTCGTCACCACCGCCGCCGGCCTGTCGCCGATCGTCGGCGCGCTGCTCGCCGGACTGCTGATCGCCGAAACGGAATATCACAGCGAGGTCGAGGTCATCACTGCGCCGTTCAAGGGGCTGGCGCTCGGCGTCTTCCTGATTACCGTCGGCATGAGCCTCGACCTGGCTACCATCGCTGAAAACTGGGGCCAGCTGCTTGGCGCGATCGCCGGTGTCGTCGTGCTGAAGGCGGCAGTGACCGGCGGCCTGCTCTGGTTCAACGGCGTCCGACCGGGCACCGCCACCGAAACCGGCCTGCTGATGTCCAGCCCGTCGGAAACGACGCTGATCGTGCTGACCGCCGCGACGCAGGCGCAGCTGATCCAGCCATCGACCGCCGCCTTCTGGCAGACGGTTACCGCCATCGGCCTGACCATCACGCCGCTCCTCGCCACGCTGGGCAAACGCGCGTCTCGGCGGATCGAGCATCGTGTCGGCTCATCCGAGGAAGCGCCGCTCGACAGCGCTGCGGCCCGCGTCGTCATCATCGGCTTTGGCCGGGTCGGACGCCTCGTCGCCGAAATGCTCAAGACCCATGGCAAGAGCTATGTCGCGGTAGATTCCGACATCGACAATGTCGCGATGGCGCGGGCGGAGGGGCATCCTATCCTGTTCGGGGACGTGTCACGCTCCGAACTAGTCGACCGGCTCGACCTTGGCCGCGCGGCGGCGCTGGTGCTGACGATGGACGATCCGGTGCTGACCGTACGGCTGACGCGGCGGGTGCGCGGATGGGTGCCGAACCTGACGATCCTCGCTCGTGCGCGCGATGCTACCCACGCCGCAGAACTCTATGCCGCCGGGGTCAGCGATGCCGTGCCCGAAACGCTCGAAAGCTCGCTGCAATTGTCGGAGGCGGTGTTGGTCGACCTCGGCGTCGCGATGGGTCCGGTGATCGCATCGATCCATGAAAAGCGCGACGAATTGCGCCAGACCATCCGCGAACAGGCCGATTTGGAGCGCGAACCCCGCATCCGCCGTCTCCGCCGGATCGACGATCCGGTATAGGCGGCGGCGCGACACGACGCGCTATTAAAAGGCGAAGCGCGCCCGTCCCACTATCCGGTCGCCGCTATGCCGCCGGTCGCCGATGGCGGCGACCATCCGGTCGTCGTTCAGATCCGTACCGACATAGTCGACCGCCAGCGTCAGCGGGCCGGTCACATGCTCGACGCCTAGCCGCCAGTCGGTGTAGGTGCCGCCCGGTCGCAGCCGATCGGCACGCGCCGCATCATCGACGGCGCCGGATGAACGCCCGAACCCGCCGACCAGCGTGAACGGCGTCATCGGAATCCCCGCCACCGCCTGTGCAGACAGATACAGGTTGCTGCCCCCAATCGCCTGCTGCGGCGGGGCATAGAGCGCACCCGCGGTCAATTCGACCGGACCCAAGGCATAGCGCGCATCACCGCCGAATTCGGCATAGTCCATGCCGCGTTCGGCCCCGGCAAAGACATGCCCGACCGCCCGACCGCGCAACTGGATCGGCCCGACCTCACGGACGAACGCGACGGCTAGGTCGGCAACCGCCTCCGCTCCGTCTTGCCGAACCGATCCGCGCAGCGCCGCCACACGCGCATCCAGCTCGAACGCGCCAAGCGTAAGCGCAGCGTCGCCCGAAAGCGACGCCCGCCCCTCGCTCCAGCTCAACCCGCGCCGCCGTTCGTCGGTCGTCGCCTCCACGCCGACCGACGGCAGTGATTGCGCCTGCGCCGCGACAGTCATCAATAGTGACGTGACACATCCTGCGATCCGTCCGATCATCCGGCCTGCGTTGCCCCGTGCAACCGGTCGATCTCGGCATGAAGGACGGAATGATCCTCCTGCGCCAGCAGCATCAGGCGCGCTTTCAGCACCTCTTCCCGACTCGCCACTTCTTCGGCGATCGCTGCCGTTTGCGCGCTGCACCAGCCGGGTCGGCTACCTTCGACCACGCTGTCCTGGCTGAAGGACCGCGCCAGCGTCGATCCCGACGCGTAGCGTGCCTGTCGTTCAACGAACAGCCCGGCGCGCCACAGGCAGCGCAACGTCGACGGGCGCCCACCGACGCCGACCGCCCCGATCTGCCGATGGGTGATCCGGACATCGGCGTTGTAGTCGGTCTGCACCGCGCCACTGCGGTGATCGATCCTTGCGCTGTGCGACATGCCGCCCGGCGGTACGACCATCGCCGCGCCCAGCAAAAAACCGATCAACCCGAACCCCATCCTGTCTCTCCTTCATCCCACTGCGGATGGCCCCGGCCCATGCTGGCCGGTGACCAAGTCAGACCATTGGTCCGATACGGACACAACCGATAAGGCGACTACGGCGTTCCGGAATTGCATCCGGCAACGCTTTGTAACGAAACGAAAACGCCGCCCGAGGGCAAGTCCCCCGGACGGCGCTTTCACGAACGGACGGTGCCGATGACGGCACCTGTCGATCACTTCATGTGCGCGCTCAGCAGCTTGTTCATTTCGAACATCGAGCACGACTTCTTGCCGAACAGCTTTTCGAGCGTTTCGTCGGCGAGGATTTCGCGCTTGTCCTTCGGGTTCTGCAGGTCATGCTTCTTGATGTATTCCCACATCTTGCTGACGACCTCGCTGCGGGGCAGCGGATCGGATCCGGTGATCTTCGCCAGATCGGCCGACGGCGTCACCGGCTTCGCGATTCCGCCCCGGGCGCCGCCGGTCGTCGTGGTTTCCTTGGCCATATTATTCCTCCTAATGCCCCCTGCGAACCGCACTTCTCCAGCGCGGCAGGTCGATGGTTATGCAAGGTTCCGAACTGCTTGTCGCGGGGGAATTGCGACAAACCGTACCGTCAATCGCACGAAATTCCCCCATCGACCCGTATTTCCCGTTCCGGCCCGTTCAGAAACCGAACCGGGCGCGAACGCCGTAGAAGCGCGGCATGGCGGGATAGACGCCATAGGTGCCGGTCTGTTCCGGGATCGCGAAGCCCGAAATGTTGTAATATTGGTTGGTGATATTCTCGACGAAGAACTCCAGCTGCTTGCTGCGATCGTCGGTCGCCACGCCGATCTTGCCGTTGAGCAACGGATAGCCGTCATTGCCGACCGTCGTTGCCCCGGTGCCGTCGCGCACGATCGACACGTCGCTGTTGTAGCGCATGTCGACATGGAACAGCGCGTTGAGCGTGCTGGTCAGGCGCGGGGTCCAGGTTGCCGCAACGGTGACGACGTTGCGCGGCTGGTTCAGGAACTGGCGACCATTCTGGTTCTGCAGCGGCGTCCCGGTAAAGTCGTTGCTGGCGTCATAGGATGCGTCGAGCAGGGTATAGCCGAGGCGGAAGCTCAGTTCGCGGATCGGCTGGATCAGCGATTCCAGCTCGACCCCCTTCGCGGTCGACTTCGGCACGTTCTGCACGACGAAGCTGTTGCCGGCGAAGATCAGCGACTGCAGCCCCTTGAACTTCTGATAGAAGAAGGCCGCATTGAACGAGAATTGCCGCGTCACGCTGGTCTTGAAGCCCAGTTCGTAGCTGTCGACGGTTTCCGCACCGAACTCCAGATCGGTCGCCTGCGCGCCATCGCCACCCAGGACGGTGGTGTTGAAGCTCGCCTGGTCGAGATTGTAGCCGCCCGACTTGAACCCGCGATCATAGCTGGCATAGGTCAGGATGTCGGGGGTCAGCTTGTAGGCGAGCTTGGCGGTGCCGGTCAGGCGGCTTTCCGAGCGATCATGGCTGTAATTGCCGTTGAACTCGCTCGACACCGCCGGATTGCAACTGAGCAGGAACAGGTTCTGGAACAGGGCCGGACTCGCCTGACGGATCAGGTTGCGATAGGTGACCGCCCGCGGATCGTTGCCAAGGAAGAAACCGCACGCCGCCGGGTTGCTGTTGATCGACGCCGCCAGCTCCTTGCGCTCGTAATTATAGCGCAGGCCCAGCGTCAGCGAGAGCTTGTCATTGAAATTGATGATGTTGTGCGTGAACAGCGCAAAGGCGTTCGTATCGACCTGGAAATCGTCGTTGTTGTTGCCCTGTCCCGCGACATTGGGCGTCAGCGGCGTGTTCAAATAGTTGAACAGCGCCGATCCCGGGGGGGCCGCCTGCTGCAACGCCGCGCTCTGTGCATAGAGCAACTGCCCGAACAGCGGCACGGTGCCGGCAGGCAGCGCCGCGCCACCGCGCAACGACGTTACCAGCTGGGTAAAGGTCGGCACGTTAAAACTGCCGAAGAACTGCGCCTGCCGCCCGATGCCGCCCGCCGAGGGCGGCGCGCCCAGCACGCCCGCCAGCAGCGTGTCGACATAGCGATTGGCATCATTGCCCAGCCGCACCGTGTCGCGCAGCTTCAGCTTTTCGTTCAGGTAGAAACCACCGACGAGGAAATCGAGCTTCCCATCGAACAGCTGCCCCTGCAACCGCACTTCCTGCGTGATGTCGCGCAGCGCGGAGCGGTAACCATCGCGATAGGCGCGATCGATGCCCGAATAATCGATGTCCTGGTTCCGCAGCACGCGGAAGTCGCGATAGGCGCTGATCGAGGTCAGCTTCAGCGCGCCGACATCGGCATTGATCTCGCCGGAGATACCCCAGTCGCGCACCGCCTCGCCATAATCGCGGTTCGGCGATGCCGCCATCTTCCTGTCCGACGGGGCGCCGGTGTAGATGCCGGTGCGGCCCTGCTGCGACGCGATCGCCTGGATCGCGGCCGCGGTGGACCCGCGCGTCCCACTGACCACGCCGCAGCACTGCTCGTCGGTCTTGTAATAGTCGCCGATCAGGCGAAAGCTGAATGCCGAGGTGTCGTACAGCGCCTGACCGCGGACGTACCAGCGGTTGATGTCGTTGAACGAACGGTCGGAATTGACGTCATCGAGATAGCCGTCGCGCTTGCGATAGCCGCCGTCGATGCGCAGCGCGAGCTGTTCGCTGACCGGCCCGGTCAGCGCGCCCTTCAGTTCG
>CAJYRU010000161.1 GCA_913777295.1 uncultured Sphingomonas sp.
CTGAGGATCGAGTCGACGAACCCCTGGTTCAGCGCGCGGCTCTGCGTGTTGTAATTGGCCGCGAACTGCGCGTTCGCCGCCGCGACATTGCCGTTATTCTGCTGGAGCAGCGCGGTATCGGTGAACAGGTTGACGTCGGTGATGTCCGCCCCGAACGTGTTGCTCAAGTGCTGGCGGGCCGTGCCCGACCGGGTGCCCGCCTGCCCCGACGTCGCGTCGCGCAGGCCGAAGAGGTTGCGGTTCACCACCGTATTGCCGATGAAGTTGTGCACCCGCTTGTCGAAGAAGCCCGCCGACAGGAAGACGTCCTTGCGCGGATACCATTCGACGGATAGGTCGATATTGTCCGACGACAGCGGCAGCAGGCCGGTATTGTTGGACGAGCCCGTCGCGATGCCGCCAATCGCGGTCGGCCGCCCCGGCGCACCGACACCGGTCGAGGCGAACAGATTACCGTAAGGCGCGCGCGAGATCGTCTTGCTGTACGAGGCGCGGGCGAACAAATTGTCCAGAACCTCGATCTTGGCGTCCACGGCAGGCAGCCAGTTGCTATAGGAGCCGCGCGCCGAGATCGCCTGCTGGTCGGTGCTGTTCTGGATCACGAAGTCGTTGTCCGCCGTCCACACTATCGCCAACGGGACGGGCTGCAGCGACACCGCCCGCACCTTGGTATTCTCGTAGCGCAGGCCCGCGACAATTTGCGCGTTGCGGCCGAAAACCTGCCCGTTCCAGCTGCCCTGGAGATAACTGGACCAGATATTCTCGCGCACTGAATTGTCACTGTTCGCGTCGATATTGTTGCGGTGGTCGACGCCGTCATTCGTCACGCCGGAATAATAGTTGAACAGCGTGTTGTAGAGCTTGGTCGCGTCCTCGGTGCGGAAGGCGATCTGGGTGTTCGGATCGGCGTTCGGGTTGTTATGCTCGAACTTGCAGGTGTTGCAGAACTGGAAAACCTGCCCCGGCGCCAGCCGCGCGATATCGGGCGGCAACGAGTTGCCCCAGTCGCCCAGTACCTGGCGCGTGTTAAATTGAGTCTGGCGCGTCGTGGTGGTGCGATAATCGGCACCCGCATCGAACCGGATCTGGTCGGTGAAGTCCCAGGCGGCATCGGCGCGCAGCTCGCGGATCCGCTGCGTCTGGTTCGACGCGAATTGGCGCTGCACCGCGCTCGCCAGATCGCCGACGTCCAGCACGCCGTTATTGTTGCCCTTGATGAAGGGCTGGCCGGTCGGGGTCGTGCTCTGCGTACCGTCGTTGATCGACAGCGTCTGCTGCGGAAAGCCGTTATCGGTCCAGCGCAGCGTATGGCCGGTTACGACCGGCGCGTTGATCGCGACGGTGGTCGATGTCTGGCCGTTGGGATTGTCGGGCAGGCTCTGCGCCTCGCCGATATGACCGTCGATCGACAGGGTAAAACGGTCGCTCGGCTTCCATTCGATATTGCCGCCGACATCGTAGAGCCGGTTCTTCTGCGCGCGATAGGCCTGTTCGTACGCCGCGTCCTTCACGCCGTTGATCGTCTCGGCCAGGAACTGGGTGGTGGCGATGCCGTTGCTGGCATCGTCGAACGTCACCTCGCTGAAGGGGCGGTTGAACCAGTTGGACTGGCTCGACCGGCGCTCGGACTGGCGCAGCTGGGCATAGAGGCCGTCGGCGGTGAAGGTCAGCGTGTCGGTCGGGCGGAATTGCAAGATCGCCTGCCCGTTGATCCGCTCGCGGCTGGCCTCAGAGAAGTGATAGCGGAAGTCGTTGGGGACCGACACCAGCGGGTTGCCGGTCGGGCGGTTGTTGATCTTGGTCGCCCCGTTCACGAAACCGTTGGACGGGTTCAAGAAATCGTTGAGCGAGCGGATATTCCAATTGTCCGGCGCGACGCTCGCGAAGCTGAAATTGCGCTTCTGATAGCTGCCGAACAGCGACACGCCGACGCGCTTCTCGCTGTCCGTCCAGCTGGCGGTGCCCGACGCCTCGGGCGTGACGCGCGCACCGCAGTCGATGCAGTCGGCCGAGCTGTTGTCATAGCTGCCCTTGACGCCCAGCGACCCGACCAGCCCGGTTTCGGCATTGTCGAGCGGCCGGCGGCTGACCACGTTGACCGTCGCGCCGATGCCGCCCGACGGGATCGCCGCGCGCCCGGTCTTGTAGACCTCCAGCGTCTTCACCCCTTCCGAGGCGAGGTTCGAGAAGTCGAACGAACGGCCGAAGCCCCCCGCGCCGTCACCGCCCTGGTCGCCACCGACCGCGACGATGTTGGACGTCGCCAGCTGGCGGCCGTTGAGCGTGACGAGGTTGTACTGCGCGCCGAAGCCGCGGACCGTGACGGTCGAACCCTCACCATTGCGCCGGTCGATCGAAACGCCGGTGATGCGCTGCAGCGACTCGGCGAGGTTGGTGTTGGCGAACTTGCCGATATCCTCCGCGCTGATCGCATCGACGACACCGTTCGAGTCGCGCTTGATGGCGATCGAGCGTTCCAGCGAGGCGCGGACGCCGGTGACGACGATGTCGTCGGGCGTGGTTTCGGGCTGGGGGTTGGTGGGGCTTGCCTCGCCCGGTGGGGGCGTTTGGGTGCTGGTGTCCGCCTGGGGCGTGCCCTGTTGCGGGTCGATCGGTGCGGTCTGCGCCTGCCCCTGCGAGGCCAACAACAACCCCGCCGTCAGGCTTAGCACCGATGTCGAGCGCACGAGCACGCGCGCAAGCGTCTTCCCTTTCATCCCACCTCTCCCATTGCGGCTATTTTTGCGCCGCTTGTTTGCCGATGAATTCGGCTAATTATTTTGTTTATTGTTCATAGCTATACCGACCGACATCGGTGTCAATCAAAATGCCGTGGCGGCACGGCGCCCAGTCAATCAACCGGGCGACTGTGCTTCCGCCGCCACACTTACCTCCCCATTCGCGACGGGACTCTGCGCATCGGTGGCGAGCGTCAGGCGATAACGGCCCGGCGTGACCGCCCAACCGCTGCCTGCGGTCCAGCGCGCAAGAATCCGGGGGTCGACGGGGATCGCCAGTTTCTTCGTCTCGCCCGGTGCCAGCGAAACCCGCTGGAACCCCGCCAGCCGCATGGGGCCCTGCCCCGTACCCGTCAGATAGAGCTGCGGCACGACCACGCCCGGGCGCTTGCCGATATTGGTCACGGCGACTTCCACGGCCGGAGCCGCACCGCCCGTGAACCGGGCGGTGCCGAAGCGGAAGCGCGTATAGCTGACGCCATAGCCGAACGGATAAAGCGGCCGGTCGCCGCGTGCGGCGTACCAGCGATATCCGACATTGCTGCCTTCCGAATAGTCGACCGGGAACGGGGCGAGATCGCCCGTATCGACGACGCCTGCGTTGCTCGACGCGTCGGTCAGCGCGGTCACGCCAGCGGGCAGCACCGGCTTCGGCCGTGGCAGTTGTTCGGCGCTGACCGGAAAGCTGATCGGCAGACGGCCCGAGGCGTCGACCTTGCCGAACAGGACGCGGGCGATCGCCTCGCCGCCGCGTTGGCCGGGATACCAGGCCTGGACGATCCCTGCGACCTGATCCGCCCAAGGCATCAGGACCGGCCCGCCCGTCTCCAGCACGACGACGCTGCGTGGATTGGCCTTGGCGACCGCCGCGATCAGCGCGTCCTGGTTATCCGGCAGCGACAGCGAAACCGCGTCCTGCGCCTCGGTCTGCCATTGGGTCGCGAACACGATTGCGATATCGGCCGCCTTGGCCGCCGCTGCCGCAGCCACGGGATCGCGCCCATCGACGAAGCTGACCTGCGCGCCGGGGGCCAGCGCCTGCATCGCCCGCAGCGGCGAGGAAGCGTGATAGGTGATCCGCGCGAACGAGGCCGCCGCGCCCTTGGTCAGCGGAATTTCGATCGGCGCACCGCCGACCGAGCGAACCTGGCTCGATCCGCCGCCCGACAGGACGCCGACATCGGCATGGCCGCCGATCAGCACGATCCGCCGCGCGGTCGCGGCCAGCGGCAGGACATCGCGGTCGTTCTTCAACAACACGATGCCGGATTCCGCCGCGCGCTGCGCGACATCGGCATGGGCGGCATAGTCGATGGCCTGCGCGTTCGTGGGCGTCGGATCGTCGTACAGCCCGCTGGCGATGACGCCGGTGAGGATGCGCGTGACCATCTCGTCCAGCCGCGCCTCGGGCACGCGACCGCTCGCGATCGCATCGGCCAGCGGCTTGCCGAAATAGATCTGTTTGTCGAGTTCCTGCCCGGACTCCTGGTCCAGCCCGGCCAGCGCCGCCTTCTCGGTCGAATGGACACCACCCCAGTCGCTCATGACGAAGCCGGGATAGCGCCATTCGTCGCGCAGTACCTGCGTCAGCAGGAAGCGGTTCTCGCACGAATAATTGCCATTGACCTTGTTATAGGCGCACATGACCGATCCCGGGCGCCCCCCGTCGATCGCGATCTTGAAGGCGAGCAGATCGCTTTCGCGCAGCGCCTTCTCGTCGATGCGCGCGTCCAGGATATTTCGCCCGGTTTCCTGCGCGTTCAGCGCGTAATGCTTGACCGTGGACACGATATGCCGGGACTCAACACCGCGGATCGACGCACCCGCCATGATCCCGGCCAGCAGCGGGTCTTCCCCCAGATATTCGAAGTTCCGTCCGTTCCATGCATCGCGCGTCAGGTTGACGCCGCCTGCCAGCAGAACGTTGAAGGTCTTGGCGCGCGCCTCCGCCCCGATCATCGCTCCCCCGGCATAGGCGATGGCGGGGTCGAAACTGGCCGCCGTCGCCAGGCTGGACGGCAACGCGGTCGCCGTGTCTCCCTTGCGCTGTTCGACCTGATTGGCGACGCCCAGGCTCGCATCGCTTTCCCGCAGCGTTGGGATGCCCAGACGCGGCACGCCGGGGACATATCCGGCCGAGGGGATCATGTCGGCGTGGCGTTCCTTGGTCATCGGCGGGAACAGGCCGTGGACATAGGCAAGCTTCTCGGCGCGGGTCATCGCCTTGACTAGAGCGCGGGCGCGGTCGACCGCCGGAGCACCCTTGTCCTGCCATGCGCCCTTTGTCGCCTGCAGCTGCGACGGAGCCTGCTGCGCCGACACGGCGACCGGCGCGGCGACCGGTGCGGCCCCCGCAAGAAGCGCGACGATAAGGGCGTGACGATAGGACATGGCGACGCTCCGAACAGGGGGGTCGGGAAACCGGAGCGAGGCGCATGGGGCACGCGACAATGCGCGACGCGCATCGCCGACGTGATGATCCTCTCCCGATCTTCCCGTTTTCGGCGGCCGTTTTCGTCAGGACTGACAACGATGTCAACGATCATTCATCCATTGCGGTTTTTCGCCGCCTATACCCTCCACGCGATGCCCTGCACCCGATTGCAAAAGGCGACGGCGTGTGGGACGCTTTTGCGTGATGCGGCGTATCTGATCCGCCAAGCCGCTTTTGTCTTTCGACCGGATGTTTCCATGAAGGCACTCACCATCAAGGACGTGGCCCGGCAGGCCGGCGTTTCTCCCAAGACCGTTTCCCGCGTCATCAACGGCGAAGCGCATGTCCGCCCGGCGGTACGCGATGCGGTCGCCCGCGTCGTGGCGGAGATGAATTACCAGCCCAACGCCTTTGCCCGCAGCCTGTCCAGCGCGCGCTCCTTCCTGATCGGCCTGTTTTTCGACGATCCGGCGTGCAGCTATGCCAATGACGTGCTGCTCGGTGCGCTCGACCGGGCGCGGTCGCTGGGCCGCCACGTCGTCATCGAAACCGTGGCGCTCCACCTACCCAATTGGCAGGCACGGCTGGACGAAAGCCTCGTCGGACTGAAACTGGGCGGCGCGGTCCTGACGCCACCAATCTGCGACTGCGAGGAACTGATCGCCATTTTCGAGCGGCATGGCGTGCCGTTGGTCCGGATCGCGCCGGGTAGCGATGTCGATCGCACCCCCCATGTCCGGATCGACGACCGCGCCGCAGCACGTACGATGACGGAGCACTTAATCCGGCTTGGACACCGCGACATCGCCTTCATCAAGGGCAACCCTACCCATCATTCCGCTTACCGCCGTTGGCTCGGCTTTCAGGATGCCTTGAATGCCGCCGATTTGGCATTCGATGAGCGGCAGGTTTTCCAAGGCGACTTCACCTTCCGATCGGGTATCGTCGCGGCCGAAGCCCTGCTTCATGGCGCGCATCGACCCAGCGCCATCTTCGCGAGCAACGACGAGATGGCGCTCGGCGTGCTCGTCGCCGCGATGCGGGCGCAGATCGCCATACCGCAGGAGTTGGCTATTGCGGGGTTCGATGATGCCCAACTGGCCCGCATGGCCTGGCCACAACTGACGACCATCCGGCAACCCAATAGCGAGATGGCGGCGGCAGCCGTCAGCCTGCTTACGGAGCGCAGCGATGGTCCCGGTGATGCGAAATGCTCGATCGAACTTCCCTATGAACTGATGGTTAGGGCCAGTTCCTTCGGCGCATGATGGCGCAGCGCGAATAGTAGGACCGGAAGGTAGCAAAGGCTCGGCAGAAGCAGGGCGGAGATGAGGCCGAAATGATCGGCCAATAGCCCGGTTAGCAGCGGGATGACCGCGCCCCCCACCACGGCAATGCAGAGAACCATTCCCCCAACGGGCGCACGATCCGCCTGCGGCGGGAGCGCAATGACATAGATGGTGGGATACATGATCGAATTGAACAACCCGATCGACAGCAGAGCGGCAGCAGCGACCCAGCCATGTCCCATGATGGCGGCCAATACCAGGGTCGCCGCACTCGCCGCAGCCCAAGCTAGCAGGCGTGCCGGAGGCACTTGTCGAAGCATGGCAGCTCCTGCGAACCGCCCAATCATCGCTCCGCCCCAGTAAAGGGCAACCGACCGGGCGGCCACGACGGGGGGCCAAGCCCCTGCATGCGACGTCATCAGGAAGTCGGTCAGCAAGGCACCGATTGTCACCTCGGCCCCCACATAAGCGAAAATGGCAACGGCGCCGCCCTGCAACCGCCGGTCACGCAGTGCCGAACGCCATCCGCCAGCTAGGCTACCCCCGGCATCCGGACCAAGCCCGGATAGTAGCGAGCGATTTTGCAGGAAGGCAAAGGCCAGAGCGGCCAGTACTAATGCAGCAAGGCCGAAGGAAAACGCGGGTAGGCCTGAACTCGTTCGATGCCCAGGCATGGTGGCTATCAACGTCGTCGCCCCGATCAGTGGCCCGACTACCGTACCCAGCGAATTAAAACCCTGTAACAGGTTCAGCCGCACCGCCGCCCGGCGGGGATTCCCGACCACCGTCATCACATTGTTGCCCGCGATTTGCAAAAAGGTCGCCCCAGTTGCGATGCAGGTCAGCGATAGCAGTACGCCTGTATATTGTCGGCCACCTAGTCCGGGGATAAGTAATGCGCAACCAACCGCCATAAGGGTAAGTCCAACGGCGCTAGCGCGCATATATCCTCGCCGCGCAACAAACGCCGCCACGGGTACAGCGAACACCAGATAACTTGAGAACGAGGCAAACTGAATTGCCCCGGCCTGCGTATAGTTTAGCCCCCACGCCATCCGCACCCGAGGAACTAGCAGGCTGACCGACGAGGCGACAAAACCGCCTATGAAGAAAACGCCGAGCGAAAGGCGGAAAAGTCTCGCCGCAATCTGGTCGGATGGGCCGTTAGTGGGCGATACGTGGCTCATCATCTGCTGTTATCAGTGCAGGGACCCTGTTCGCTAGCCTTGATCACGGGTACTTCCCAACGGTGAGCACGGCAAAGCGTTCAGTCTAGCTTTTGGTGGATCATGTTGATGATAAGCCAGTCTGGATTAGACATCTGCCTTGAGGACCTGTTCGCCATCGCTGATTGGAACGAGTGTCAGAATAAGGCATTCCGTGGTCCGCCTACGATGGAACTAGCGTCACACAAACCATCAACGGAAAATGACTCCAATTCGTACCAACCGATAAGTGTCCGCAATTGAGAGAAATAGCCACCCTGTTCCGCCGTCACGACCCACAATCGGTCATTAAACGCCCCCTGCCCGCTTACCAACTTCGGCCATTCGTTCAGTTTAATTCCTAGCAGCGACACTGGCCTACCGCAGCAGTAGGACTCACTTTAAGGATGGCAGTCCAGC
>CAJYRU010000162.1 GCA_913777295.1 uncultured Sphingomonas sp.
CGCGGCGAATTGCAGCTGGGCGTGCTGATCGAAACGATGCGCCGCGAAGGCTTCGAGCTGGGCATCTCGCGTCCGCGCGTGCTGTTCGGCGAGGACGAGAATGGCGGCAAGACCGAGCCCTACGAAACCGTCGTCATCGACGTGGACGAGGAATTTTCCGGCACGGTCGTCGACAAGATGAACCAGCGCAAGGCGGAAATGACCGACATGCGTCCGTCGGGCGGTGGCAAGACGCGGATCACCTTCTCGGCACCGTCGCGTGGCCTGATCGGCTATCACGGCGAATTTCTGTCGGACACGCGCGGCACCGGCATCATGAACCGGCTGTTCGAGAAGTACGGCCCCCACAAGGGCCAGATCGAAGGCCGCAAGAACGGCGTGCTGATCTCGAACGGTGCCGGCGAAGCGCAGGGCTATGCCCTGGGTCCGCTCGAAGAGCGCGGCATCCTGTTCGTCGGTCACGGCGAGGCGCTGTATGAAGGCATGATCATCGGCGAGAACGCCAAGACGGACGACCTCGAGGTCAATCCGATGAAGGCGAAGCAGCTGACCAACTTCCGCGCATCGGGCGGCAAGGACGACGCGATCCGCCTGACCCCGCCGAAGAAGATGACGCTGGAACAGGCGATTGCCTATATCGACGATGACGAGATGGTCGAGGTGACGCCGAAGAACATCCGTCTGCGCAAGCGGCATCTTGATCCGCACGAGCGGAAGAAGGCATCGCGCGCGAAGGCGGCAGCCTGAGCGAGCGAGCCGGGCAGGCGGACCGGGCAACGGCGTAGCGCTAGCTACGCCGAGCCGCACAAGGTCCGCCCGCCCGGCCTTGCTACGAGCAAGGACCGACGACGTGGCTTTGCCACGTCGGGCTACCAAAACGACAACGGCCCCGGAAGCGATTCCGGGGCCGTTTTCGTTCGGCAGGAACCACCCCCGCCAGTGTAGGTCGGGTTGCCGCGAGGGTGACATCAGCACCCATACCCCCGCTGAGGTCAGGACCCAGTCGGGAAGGCCCTTCCGCAAATCGCGGATGCCTCCTAACTGGACCCCGGCCTTCGCCGGGGTACGATCATGTTAGTTCAAACCCACGCCTTGCGACTCTTGGCAGGGCAGCCGCCGCGAACGTTCGTCTACGCCTCCGGCACCGGCTCCCGCAGCAACGGGATCAGTTCGCGATTGAGGTCGTCGAGGTCCATCGCTCCCGCCTTGGCGTAGCGGACGATCCCCTGCCGATCGATGATATAGTTGGTCGGGACCGCCGGCACGCTGCGGTCGATGCCCCTGATTCCCTTCGCCGGGGTGATCGCAAGCGCGGCGAACAGCGCCTTCATCTTGAAGATCGGCACCGAACCCTCGGTCGTGACCGCGAAGACGCGCGCGCCGTGCTTGCTGATCTTGCGATAATAGGCGTCGAGCAGTGGCAGCTCGACCCGGCAGGGCACGCACCATGTCGCCCAGAAATTGACGAGGATCACCTCGCCGCGATGTTCCGCGATGGTGGTCTTCGTGCCATCGGCCAGCGTCAGTTCGATCGGCGGCGCGGGCTGGCCGACCTTCAGTTCCTTGGCTGTGCCAGGCGTGGCCGCCAGCAGCGCAGCGGCAAGTGGCAGAATCCAGTTACGCATTGATCGTCTCCCCCGCGAACAGTCTTTCGCGGGCGACGGACCGCGTCAAGCCGGTCCCCCCTCGCGCGCGTGGCTTCGCGCTGCTATCCCCCGCCCATGCCTCATCTCTATCTCGTCGACGGCTCCGGCTATATCTTTCGCGCCTATCACCGGCTGCCGCCGCTGACCAACGTCCATGGCGAGCCGGTCGGGGCGGTCTATGGCTATACGTCGATGCTGTGGAAGCTGGCCGATGCGCTGCACAAGGCGGACGGGCCGACGCATATGGCGGTCATCCTCGACAAGTCGTCGAAGACGTTCCGCAACGACCTGTACGATCAGTATAAGGCGCACCGGCCGCCGCCCCCCGAGGACCTGGTTCCGCAATTTCCGATGATCCGCGACGCGACGCGGGCGTTCAGCCTGCCGTGCATCGAAGAGCAGGGGCTGGAAGCCGACGACATCATCGCCTGCTATACCCAGGCGGCGCTGGCGCAGGGCTGGGCGGTGACGATCGTCAGCGCCGACAAGGACCTGATGCAGCTGATGACCGATCCGTCGGTCGACATGCTCGACACGATGAACAACCGGACGCTGGGGCCGGAGCATGTCGTCGAGAAGTTCGGCGTGACGCCCGACAAGCTGGGCGACGTCCTCGCGCTGATGGGCGACAGCGTCGACAATGTGCCGGGCGTGCCGGGGGTCGGGCCGAAGACGGCGGCCAAGCTCATCAACGAGCATGGCAATCTGGAGGCGGTGCTGGCCGCCGCGCCCGACATGAAGAAGGGCAAGCTGCGCGACAACCTGATCGACCATGCCGACAATGCCCGGCTGTCGAAGGTGCTGGTGACGCTGAAATGCGACGGCGGCCTGCCCGAACCGCTCGACGCGCTGGAACTGCAGGGGATTCCGGAAGCGCCGCTGCGCGCGTTCCTCGAGCATCACGGGTTCCGTACGCTGCTGAACAAGCTCGGCAGCGTGGCCGACACGCCGGTCGAGGCGCCCGCCGCGCCGGTCGCGCAGGATGACGAACCGGCCTGTGACCACGACGGTTACGAGACGGTGGTGACGCAGGACGCGCTCGACCGCTGGGTGGCAGAGGCGCGGGCGCAGGGCTGGGTCGCGATCGATACCGAGACGACCGGGCTGGACGCCACTCGAGCCGAAGTGGTCGGCGTGAGCATGGCGCTGGCCCCGAACCGAGCCTGCTATGTGCCGATCGGCCATGGCGGGACCGACATGTTCGCGGAGAAGCCCGAACAGCTGTCGCGCGAGGCGGTGCTGGCGACGCTGAAGCCGCTGTTCGAGGACGAAGCCGTCCTGAAGATCGGCCATAATTTGAAATACGACATGATCGTGCTGGCGCGCGCCGGGCTGGCGGTTGCGCCCTATGACGACACCATCGTGATGAGCTTCGCGCTCGACGCCGGGCTGCACGGGCACGGTATGGACGAGCTGGCCGCGACCCACCTCCAGCATAGCTGCATCGCGTACAAGGACGTGGTGGGGACGGGCAAGAAGCAGGTCGGCTTTGGCGAGATCGACCTGAAGACCGCCACCCGCTACGCCGCCGAGGACGCCGATGTGACGCTCCGGCTGTGGCGGCGGTTCAAGCCGCGCCTGCCGTACGAACAGGCGACGCGGGTCTATGAGATGGTCGACCGCCCGCTGGTCCGTGTGATCGCCGACATGGAACAGGCCGGGATCAAGGTCGATGCCGGCGTGCTGGCGAAGCTGTCGGAGGATTTCTCCACGCGCATCGCCGCGCTGGAGAGCGAGATCCACGAACTCGCCGGCACGAAGTTCACCATCGGATCGCCCAAACAGCTGGGTGACGTGCTGTTCGTGACGATGGGGATCAAGGGCGGGCGCAAGGGCAAGTCGGGCGTCTATTCGACCGACGTCAACGAGCTGGAGCGGATCGCCGCCGACAAGGATTCACCCGGCGCGGCGATCGCGGCGAAGGTGCTCGATTGGCGCCAGCTGTCGAAGCTGAAAAGCACCTATACCGATGCGTTGCAGGCGCAGATCAACCCGGCGACCGGGCGGGTGCATACCAGCTACAGCCTGACCGGTGCGCAGACCGGGCGACTGTCGTCGACCGATCCGAATTTGCAGAACATCCCGATCCGCACCGAGGTCGGCCGGCAAATCCGCGATGCGTTCGTAGCGGAACCGGGCAATGTGATCCTCGCGGCCGATTATTCGCAGATCGAGCTGCGGCTGGCAGCCCACATCGCCGACGTACCGCAGCTGCGCGAGGCGTTCGAACGGGGTGACGACATTCACAGCATCACCGCGCAGGAGCTGTTCGGCGAGGTCAACCGCGACACGCGCGGGCGGGCCAAGACGATCAACTTCGCGATCCTTTACGGCATCAGTCGCTGGGGGCTGGCCGGGCGGCTGGACGTCAGCGCGGACGAGGCGCAGGCGATGATCGATCGCTATTTCGACCGTTTCCCCGGCATCAACCGCTATATCGCCGAGACGACGCAGAGTGTCAGGACGACGGGCTTCACCACGACGCTGTTCGGGCGCAAGACGCATTTCCCGCGCATCCAGTCTAAAGTGCAGCACGAACGGCAGGGCGCCGAACGCGCCGCGATCAACGCGCCGATCCAGGGGACCAGCGCCGACATCATCAAGCGGGCGATGGCGCGGATGGGACCGGCGCTGGCCGAGGCGGGCTTGAGCGAGGTGCGGATGCTGCTGCAGGTGCACGACGAATTGGTGTTCGAGCTGCCCGAAGGGCTGGTCGAGGCCGCGACGCCGGTGATCCGGCGGGTGATGGAGACGGCGGCCGAACCGGTGGTGCAGCTGTCGGTGCCGCTGGGCGTGGAGATCGGGACGGGCAGGAGCTGGGGCGCGGCGCACTAAGTGCGCGGGAACCTCAGTATCGCTAATCCCCAACCGATAGGTGAAAGACGTCGGACTGGGGCGTCGCCGTCGTTGCCATATGGGTCATGGCTTCAAGGGTGAGACCGGGCATTTCGACCAAGAACAGGTGTAGGACCGGTTTCGGTGAGCAGGGTACGTTCGCGTCATCAACCTTGTCGAACTCGCTACAGGCGACGATCATGCCGGCGGGCGTATCCAGTGTCCATTGGATGCGCTGAATCCTGCCGTCATCGGCAAAGAAGCGATCGAAGAGCGACATGGTGGCGGCTGATACCGATCGGGACGGGTACAGCGCCCTTGCTTCCTTGGGCGGCATCGTCGTGCCGTCCGATCGCACGATGTCACTGAAATCTTTCAGGAAGGCAGCGCGATCGCGCGCCCACCAGTGTTCGAACACGGTCGTGACGATTTTCCGCCGCCGGGCAGACATCGCCGTGGAGAGCAGGCCATAGCTACAAGCCTCCGCTGGCATCGAGGCGAGAATTAGCAGTAACGGCGTGAGAGCGAGCAGGTGGCGGCGGTCCATGCGCTATCCTGTCGTGGATCATGGGCCGCCGCCAGTAGCCTTTTATCGTCGGGTGGGGGTACGTTGCCGCAGCCAGGCGTCGATCTGTCCGATCTCCTTCTGCTGCGCATCGATGACCGCCTGCGCCAGCGCGCGGGCTTCGGCGTCCCTGCCATGGGCTAGTTCGGTGCGGGCCATGGCGACCGCTGCGACATGGTGGACGCGCATCTGCTGCATGAAGTCGACATCGGCGTCGCCGCTATAGGGCGGGGCCTTGGTCATCATGTCGGCCATCGATTGCTTGTAGCCGCGGGTCGCCTGGGAATCGGAGGCGGCGGGCGTCATCATTGCGTCGTGTGCCATGCTGCCATGGGTGTTGTCGGCGGCGGTGTCCGGTTGCTGGGAACAGGCCGCCAGCAGGCCAAGGCTGAGCAACGTTGCGAACGCCTTCATCCATCGACTCCTTCTCTCTTACCTATCCAAGGCGCAGCGCGGCGGATCGTTCCCGGCACCAACCGTTGCGCACAAGCCGCACCCCGCGGCCAAAGCGCAAACGGGGGCTATGGAGCGGGCGCGCCCTCGCGTATGAGGCCGCGATGATCGATCCCTCGCGCGTCGCATGACCGACGCGCCGACCCCACCCGCCGACGACATCGCCGCCCTGGCCAAGGGCGGGCGGACCAACGTGTTCGGTTTTGTCCTGCGCCTTGTCGCGCGGTTGCCGTTCCTGTTCATTGCCGGGCGCATCTATGGCCCGGAGATCGTCGGTCGGTTCGCGCTGGCGGTGCTGGTGGTCGAACTGGCGGCGCTGATCGCGACGCTGGGGCTGAAGCGGGGGCTGGCGCAGGCATTGTCGTCGACCGACCGGCCGCACGCCCATGTCGTGTGGGACGCGCTGGCCGTCGCGTTCATCCTGTCGATCGCAGCCAGCGCGGTGCTGTTCGTGTTCCCGCAGGTGATGTATCCGAACAGCCAGGTGATCGGGTTCGAGCGGCTGTTACCGCTGATCGTGTTCGCTATTGCATGGTCCGACGTCAGCCTGGCGGCGCTCGCCTATCGCCTGAACGTCAAGGCGGCGGTGACGGCACGGGCGGTAGTGGAGCCGTGGACGATCTCGATCGCGGCCTGGGCATTCAGCTATTATTCGACGCGCGATGGCCTCATCATGTCGTACGTGCTGGCGATGGCGGCGGCGCTGGTCGCGTCGATCGTGCCGTTCATCCGCAGCTATGGCCTGCCCTATGGATGGTCGCCGCATCTGCGCCCGATGCTGGCGCTGGTGAAGCGCAACATGCCGCTCGCCGGGGCCGATGCGATCGAATGGGGCACGCGCAACGTCGACCGCTTCATCCTGGGGCTGTTGTTCGGGCCGGCGATCGTCGGCATCTATTACATGGCGCAGCAGGTCGCGTCGCTGCCGCAGAAGCTGAAGACCAGCTTCGACCCCGTGCTGGGGCCCGTCATCACCCAGAGCCTGGCCGCGGACGACAAGGGCGCCGTCGCGCGACAGGTGCGGCAGGTCGGGTTCTGGATCGTCACCGCACAGGCTGCGCTGGCGCTGGCCGGCAGCATTCCCGCATCGGGCGTGATGGGCGTGGTCGGGCGCGAGTTCGTCAGCGGCGCGGGCGCGCTGTCGTTCCTGCTGATCGCCGAGGTGCTGGCCGCGAAGGGCGCGGTGTCGGAAGCGGCGCTGGTCTACATCGCGCGGCATCGCAACCTGATGATCTCGATCGGGCTGCTGACGTTCCAGGTCGTGTTGAGCTTTGCGCTGGTGTTCGCGATGCGCGCGCTGTCCCTGCCGCAGAATTATGCGGCGGTCGGGCCGGCGATGGCGCT
>CAJYRU010000163.1 GCA_913777295.1 uncultured Sphingomonas sp.
CTCGTGCAGCAGGGTCGTCACGTCGTCATGGCTCAGCAGCGGCGTCTCCCCGCCGGTCGGCGCGAAGTTGCAGACCATGTACGCGACCGGCAGGCCGCCATCGCTCAGATAGGGCCGGGCAGGGGCCATCCACGCGCCGCCCTTCTTGCCCGCCCGCGCGTGCAGGTCGAGATACAGGCCGGCGAACACGTCACCCGCATCGGCCACATCGTAATAGCGCGCATCGGGATGGTAGGTCGCGACGTCGCGCCGCTCGGTCAGCGTCAGCCCGAACAACTGGCCCAACAGGGCGCGCCACCCGGACAGCACCCGGTCGACCGGGAAGTACGCCTTGATGACCGACTGGTCGATCGCATGGGCGTGGCGCTTCAGCCGGTCGCCGACAAAGCCGACATCCCAGGGCTGGAGGTCGTCGATCGCCAGATGCTCGGCGGCAAAGGCGCGCAGCTCGGCGATCTCCGCCTCGGCATGGGGCCGCGCCCGCTGGGCCAGGTCGCGCAGGAACGCCAGCACCTCGCCCACGTCCGGCGCCATCTTGGTGCTGAGCGACCGGGCCACCGGATCGGCAAAGCCCAGCAGCAGGGCTGCCTCGTGCCGCAGCTCGAGGATGCGGCGGATGCGCGGACCATTGTCGAACCGCCCCGCATCCGGTCCCTGATCCGACGCGCGGGTGCCATAGGCGCGATAGACTTGCGCCCGCAGGTCGCGGTCCTCGGCAAAGGTCAGCACGGCGACCACGCTCGGCTGTTGCAGCGTCACGACCCAGCCGTCCAACCCGCGTGCCTCGGCAGCGGCGGCCATCATCGCCCGGTCGGCTTGCGCCAGCCCGGCCAGCCGCGCTTCGTCGGTGACGTGCAGCGTCCACGCATCGGTCGCATCCAGCACCGCGCTGGCGAATTCGGTCTGCAGCGCCGACAGCTCGGTCGCCACCGCCTTGAACCGCTCGCGCGCATCGTCGTCCAGCGCGACCCCGGCCAGCGTCCGGTCGCGGATCGACCGCTCGACCGCTACCCGGTCGGCGTCGTCCAGCTGGGCAAAGTCCGGCGTCACCGCCAGCGACCGCAGCGTGTCGAACATCGCCCGGTCCTGCTGCGCGGCGATGCTGCGCTCGGTCAGCACCGCCTGTCCCGCCGCGTGGGCGGCGCGCAGCTCGGGCGTGTCCGCCACGGCATGGAGGTGCCACACGCTCGACCAGAAATTGTCGAGCGCGACATCGGCCCGTTCGACCGGCAGCCAGGTTGCGGCAAAGCTGGGGTCCGCCGTCCGCGCGGCCTCGGCGGCGGCATCGCGTTCCGCCAGCAGGGCGTCCAGTGTCGGGGCAATCGTGTCGGGCGTGATCGCGGCGAAATCGGGCAGTGCAGACAAGCGTTGTTCCTTCAGCATTCGACGACATTGACCGCCAGGCCGCCCTGGCTGGTTTCCTTATACTGGCTCTTCATGTCCTCGCCCGTCTGGCGCATCGTTTCGATCACCTGGTCGAGGCTGACGATGTGGCGACCATCGCCGTGCAGCGCCAGATAGGCGGCGTTGATCGCCTTGATCGCGCCCATCGTGTTGCGTTCGATACACGGGATCTGCACCAGCCCGCCGATCGGGTCGCAGGTGAGGCCAAGGTTATGCTCCATGCCGATCTCGGCGGCATTCTCGACCTGCGCCGGGCTGGCGCCGAGGGCAGCGGCAAGGCCGGCGGCGGCCATCGAACAGGCGACGCCGACCTCGCCCTGGCACCCCATCTCCGCCGCCGAGATTGAGGCGTTCTGCTTGTAGAGAAACCCGATCGCAGCGGCGGTCATCAGCAACGCCTGTGCGCCGGCTCGCGTCGATCCATGGACGAAGGTTTCGTAGTATTTCAGGACGGCGGGGATCACGCCCGCCGCGCCGTTGGTCGGCGCCGTGACGACGCGGCCGCCCGCCGCATTCTCCTCATTCACCGCCAGCGCCCACAGGCTGACCCATTCGAATACGACGCTGGGGTCGGTGCGCGGGCCGCGTTCCAGCAGCTTCTCGCGGATCGCCCGCGCCCGCCGCTGGACCTTCAGCCCGCCGGGCAGTTCGCCGGTGCCGGCACAGCCCCGGTCGATCGATCCCAGCATCGCCGCACGGACGGCATCGAGGAAACCGAGCGTCTCCGCCTCCGGCCGCCACGCACTCTCGTTCGCGGCGACGATCTCGGCGATCGACTGGCGGGTTTCGGCACAGACCGCCAGCAGGTCGTTGCCGGTGGCAAAGGGGTGGGGCAGCGTCAGGTTGATGCGCGGCGGCGCCTCCCCCTCCGCCCGGATCGCGCCGCCGCCGATCGAATAATAACGGCGAGTGATCCGGCTGCCATCGGCCAGCACGGCGGTACAGGCCATGGCATTGGGATGGCCGGGCAGGAAGCCGGGATGGAACACGACATCGCGTTCCGGATCGAAGGGGATGGCGCTCGCCCCGGCCAGCATCAGCCGATGGCTGTCGCGGATCCCGGCGACGATCCCCGCCACCGCGTCCGGATCGACTCCTTCGGGCGTGGCGCCGGACAGGCCTAGCAGCACCGCGATGTCGGTCGCGTGGCCCCGCCCGGTCAGCGACAGCGATCCGTACAGGTCGCAATAGACCCGCTCCGGCGCGATCCCGTCCTCTGCCAGCATCGTCGCAAAGGCACAGGCCGCGCGCATCGGCCCGACGGTATGCGAACTCGACGGGCCGATGCCGATGGTGAACAGGTCGGTGACGCTGAGCGGGGTCAAGCAGCTGCTCCCAGAACGGCGGCATGGCGTTCGGCGGCCGGCCGCCAGTCGATTCCGCGCGCCGCCAGCCAGGCATCGTCGAAATAGGTGTCACTGTAGCGCAGACCCGAATCGCACAGGATCGTGACGACCGACCCTTCCGCCCCGACCGACGCCATCTCGGCGATCAGCGCGGCGCAGGCGACGAAGTTGGTCCCCGTCGACCCGCCGACCGGCCGACCGAGCCGTTGGCTGAGCGCGCGCATTGCCCCGATGCTGTCGGCATCGTCGACCGCGATCATCCGGTCGATGACGCTGGGCACGAAGGACGGCTCGACGCGCGGGCGGCCGATCCCCTCGATTCCCGAACATTCGCCCTCGACCGTTGTGACCGTCGGATCGGCGAAGTGGCGATGGAACACCGATCCTTGCGGATCGGCGACACACAGGCGGGTATTGTGCCGGCCATAGCGGATGAAGCGCCCCAGCGTCGCCGACGTGCCGCCGGTGCCCGCGCCGCACACGATCCAGCTGGGTTCGGGGTGATCCTCCTTGGCCAGCTGGGCAAAGATCGATTCGGCGATATTGTTGTTGCCGCGCCAGTCGGTCGCGCGCTCGGCATAGGTGAACTGATCGAGATAATGGCCGCCATGCGCGTCGGCCAATGCCTGTGCCGCCGCATAGACCTCGCGCGGGTCGTCGACGAAATGTACCTCGCCGCCATGGAAGCGGATCGCGGCGATCTTTGCGCTGGCGATGCTCCGCGGCACGACGGCCACGAACCGCAGGCCGAGCAGCCGGGCGAAATACGCCTCCGACACGGCGGTAGACCCGCTGGTTGCCTCTACCAGCACCGTATTGCGCCCGATCCAGCCATTGCACAGCCCGTAGAGGATCAGTGACCGCGCCAGGCGATGCTTCAGGCTTCCCGACGGATGCACCGACTCGTCTTTCAGGTAGAGCGTGATCCCCGGCGTTGCAGGCAGCTCGAGGCGGATCAGGTGCGTGTCCGCCGACCGGCAAAAATCCGCCTCCAGTCGCCGGATCGCCTCACGGGTCCAGTGGCGGTCGTCGGAGCGGGCAGTGGCAGGGGCGGGGGACAAGGCGGAGGTTCCTCTCATACGGAATGCGTGCGTCGCGCGCGGGTGCATCCTTATGGCGCGCAGGACCCCGGCGGGGAAGGTGGCGTCCGAAACACGCGCGTCACGGCACATTCCGGCCCCGTCACGCACGAAAACGGCATGGAACCGAAAAAACTGCAAAAACGTTGTTGACGCCTTCCGAAGCCGCCCATATAAGCAGCTTCACCGGACGACGAGACGCTCTTCGCTTCTCCCGCCGGTCGCCTCGCTGACCTTCGGGTCTTCTCCGCAAAAGCGGGTAGCGAGTTCGCTCTTTTTCTAGCCGGGACGCGGTGCCGATCGATTGATTGGCGCCTCTGTTCCGGTCCTCCTATCGCCGGCTCGCTGGCGCTTCAACCGAGAGGTTTGAGGCAGGAGCGCTCTTTAAAATTGTTGATGAGATGAAGGGACATGTGGGCGGCGGCTTGCGGTCTGGCGCATTCAAGGTGCGTTATGATCGTTTAAAGTCAAGCTGGCTCATATGTCTAGTTACAACCACCATATTG
>CAJYRU010000164.1 GCA_913777295.1 uncultured Sphingomonas sp.
GCAGCGAGATGATCGTCGGCGACAGCATCATCATGCCCAGCGACATGAGGACCGTCGCCACGACCAGGTCGATGACGATGAAGGGGAGGAAGATCAGGAACGCGATCTGGAACGCGGTCTTGAGTTCACTGGTGACGAAGGCCGGGAGCAGGATCGTGAACGGGGTGTCGGCGGGTGTCGCGATCGGGCCGGTCTTCGCCATCTGCGCGAACATCGTCACGTCCTTGGTCCGGGTCTGCTTCAGCATGAACGAATGCAGCGGCAGGCTGGCCGCCTCGATCATCTGGGTCGAACTGATCTGCCCGGCGGCATAGGGCTTGATCGCGGTTTCGTTGATCCGCCCGATCACCGGCGACATGACGAACAGCGACAGGAACAGCGACAGGCCGATCAACACCTGGTTCGGCGGCGTCTGTTGCAGGCCCAGCGCCTGGCGCAGCACCGCCAGCACGATGATGATTCGGGTAAAGCTGGTCATCATGAGCAGGATGCCGGGCAGGACCGACAACAGCCCCATGATGATGAGGATCTGCAGCGACAACGCCATCGGCGCGTCGTTCTTGCCCCCCAGCTGGCCCAGCGCACGGTCGAGCGCGTCGGCGGCACCCGGCGTCGGCGCAGGCGCGGCGGGCACCCCCTGCGCCATCGCCGGCACCGCGAGGAACAGCATCAGCGCAAGGCCCAGCAGCGCCAGCACGACCTCCAGCCGCCAGTGCGGCAGCGTACGCGCCGGGCGGCGGACCTTCACCGTCTGCGCCGGCACGGTTGCCATCGTCCGCCGGCGCGCGGCGGCGATCGGCGACGGGCGATAGCGCATCCGCGACAGCACCGGCGCCAGCTTCCCCCCCGCGAAATTCACTTGTCGCTCCGGTCCAGCAGCGTGACGCCGTTACGGCTGACCGATACCAGCAGCAGCCGGTCGTCGAACTCCAGCACGGCGAGCTTGGTGCCGGTCGACACCATCATCGTCTCGCGCACCTTGACCAGCCGTTCGCCCTGATTGCCCGGCATTCTGGCTTCAAGCCGGCGCCATAGATACAGGCAGCCGATCATCAGCCCGCACACCAGCGGCAGCAGGATGACCAGCTTCAGGATGTACGACCACATCATCAGCGGCTGACCCGCTTGTCCGGGCTGACCAGTTCGGTCATGCGCACGCCGAAGCGGTCGCCGACGGTCACCACCTCGCCCCGGCCGATCAGCGTGCCGTTGACGAACACGTCGAGCAGTTCGTTCGCCGCCCGGTCCAGCTCGATCACGCTCGATTCGCTCAGCGCCAGCAGCTCGCGCAGTGTCAGCTGGGTCGACCCGATCTCGACGGTCAGGCGGACGTCGACATCCTGCAACAGCTTGAAATTGGCGGCGAGCGACGCTTCGGCGGGGAAGCCACCGGTCATCTCGTTCATTGGAATTCCTCTTCGAAACCGGGGTCGATGGAGTTGAGCTTGATCGCGGCCTGTCCGTTGGCGGTGCCGACCGTGCCGGTGCCCAGCCGCCGGTTGGCGACCCATACCGGCACCTGCGGGCCGAAGCTGATCGGAATGATGTCGCCTTCCTTCAGCTCTAGCAGCATGGCTAACGACACGACCGGTTCGGCCAGCACCGACCGCACCGGCAGCTTCACGCTCATCACCGCGCGGGTCAGGCCGGCCAGCCACTTGGGATCGGGCGCGCTCTTGCCATGCACCTTGGTCGACAGCTGCGGCGCATGGGGCTTCAGCGCCGCCACGGGGTAGAGGATGTCGATGAAGGTCGGCTCCGCATCGCCCATCGCGATGCCGAACCGGGTCGCGATCACCGCGTCCTCGCCATCGATCGCGCCCATCATCGCCGGGTTCGATTCGGGGTTGCCGGGTTCGAAACCGATGCCGGCCAGCGGCCCCCATGCCTCGCTCAAGGGCTGCGCGATTGCGCCTGCCAGCCGGCGCAGCATCGCCTCGGCCGCCGGCGAGAATTCGATCGGCAGCGGGGCGGGGGCCTCGCCGAACCCGCCGAAGAAGATGTCGAGGACTTCGAGCAGGAACGCGCCGTCGAACACGATGATCGCCGGGCTTCCCCCGGTCGACAGCGTCATCGGCACCCATCCGGTCAGCCGGTCCCTGCGCCGCGCCTGCACATAGCCTGCGAATCGGTCGACCTCGACCGGTTCGGCCCAGCTGCGCACGCCGCGGCGCAGCAGCGGTTCGAACACCTGGCGCAGCGACCGCGCCATCCGCGCGGACAGATGCTCCAGCGCGTGGAGGTCGCCGAACGGATTGAGGTTCGCCGCGCCAAGGCTGGGCACGTGCGACGCCGGGGCCGTCCGGCGGGTCCGTTCGCGGCGCTCGGGCGCAGAGGTGGATGGCGCGTTAACCATGCGTGTTTACTGAACGACAAATTGGGTAAAATAAACGTTACCGATGCCGCCAAAGCCTTCTTTCTGCTCCAGCGTGTCGTTGATCGCCTTTTTGATGCGCAGCGACAGCTGTTTCTTGCCGTCGGCGGTGAATACCTGATCCTCGGTCGTCTCGCCCAGCGCCAGCAGGATCGCCGAGCGAATCGCGATTTCATGGGTCTTCAGATTGTCGAGGACCTTGTGGTCGTACGACGTCGAGATGGCGATGCCGACCTGGATGAAGTGCGTGCTGTCGGTCAGGTTCGAGGTGAATTCCTTGTCCATCGCGTAATAGCTCGATGCGTAGCGGTCGCCGCCTTCCATCTCCGGCGTCGGGCGGCCGCCCTCGCCATTGTTGGCCGCAGCCTCGCCGCCGCCGCCTTCGCCGCCGCCGCCCTCACCGCCGCCGCCGCCGCCTTCGCCGCCCCCTGCTGCGCTGGCCTTCACTTCCTCGGATTTGGGGACCAGCTTGGGCAGGTCCTTCTTGATCTCCTCATGCTCGGATTCCTTGCCGTGGCCGCCGCCGATCAGGCCGGACGAGCTGGCATACAGCCCGGCGCCCACGCCACCGCCCAGCAGGACGAGGACGCCGACCGCCATGACGATGATCTTGCCGAGCTTGCCCTTCTTCTTGGCCGGCTTTTCCTCCGGCGTTTCCTTGTCGCTCATGTCGTGGTTCCTCAGGCGATACGATCATCGGATCGGGTGGTTTGGGTAGTGGCTCTGGTGGTCGATCGCGGCGCACGGGGGGCAGGGTTGCCCTGGTCCTGCGCCTGGCGCTGCGACTGTTGCGACTGTCCGGATTGCTGCGATCCGACATCGACCTGCATTCCGCCCAGTTTCAGCCCGCGCGCCTCGGCCATCTGGACGAGTCGCGGCTGGGCCTCGGCCAGCAGGCGGCCGGCATCGACATTGTCGCTGTTGAAGCGGACGTGCAGCTTGCCGTCGTCGCCGGTGCGGATTGCGACCTCGACATCGCCCAGCGCGTCGGGTGACAGGCGGATGCGGGTTTCGCCATCGTTTGTGCCGCTTGCCTCGCGCAGCGTCGTGATCCGGTCGATCATCCCCTCCACCCATTGTGGCTGGCGGGTGTCGAGCGTGGGCTGCGCGGCATGGGCGGTCGGCGCGACCGGGCGCAGCACGGCGGCATCGGGCGCGGCAATGGTGCCGGTCGTCGGGATCGCCGGATCATCGTCCCGCCGTGCGTGCGGCGCCTGCGCGTCGCTGTCGCGCAGCACCGCGTCGACGACGATCGGCGCGACATCCGCTACCGGAGCGGCGGCGATCCGCGTGACTGGCGGCATCGCGGCGGGCGCGCTGGCCGGGGCGTCGGCCGCATGTCGAACGGGGGCGGGACCGCTCGCGCCATCGACCGCGATTGCAGCCGGAGCCGTCGCGGTGTCGGAGACCGGAATTCCGGCGATCCGGGTGACCGGTGCGGCCGCTTCACGGGCGATCGGCTGACGGTCGGCGATCGCTTCCCCGGACGGCGCGAGGGGGGCTGGCTGGGACGCGACCGGCGCTGCTGCCTCGCGAACGAACGGCGGACGATCGACGATCGCTTCGTGGGTCGGGATGGGAGCGCCGGTATCGGCGATCGGCGTCGATGTCACCGTGCCGCGCTCGACCGTTGCCGCGCTTCCGCGCGAAGCGGGCGCGGTCGGCGCGACGCCGGCCCGCGTCGCCGGCCGGAACAGGATGGCTGGCGACAGGATCGTCGTATCGGGAGCGGGTGCGGCCGGCGCGACCGGCATCGCTATCGGGCGCATTACGGCGTCGGCGGCGGGCGTCGGCGCGGATTGCGCGGCTTCGATGGTAACCGGCGCTGCCGCTGCATCGGCGGGTAGGGCCGGTGCGATGCCGGGCATTGGCGGCATAGCGGGCGACGCCGCCGCCGCCAGCGGTGCTTCGTCCACCGGCAACAGATCGATCATCACCCCGGCAAGCCCGCCCGGCGCGACCGCAGCAACCGGCGCAATCCCGGTGGCCGGTGCCACATCCGGTCCGGTCGAACGAACGAAGGACGAAGCGACCGGCGCACTGCCGGGCGCCGGCGCCGCAACTGGCCGGGTCGGTATGACGGCGGATGCCGCGACCGTGGTGGAACGCAGGGGGGGGGACGCGGCATTCCGGACCGGCGCGTCGATCGGCGACGTCACCACGGGCGCGCCGTCCGCGACCGGCGGCACCACGACATGCACCGGCACCACATTGTCCGTGTTCAGGCGCGTCACGACCCCGACCGCCGGTTCGGCGACTGTCGCGACCTTGTCGGCATCGGGCATCCGGTCGACGGCGGCAGCGGCCGCGCGACGGGCGGGGAGCAGTGGGGTATCGACCCGCTTCGCCACCCGCATCGGCGGCGTCTTGGCCGACCCCGGTTCGGCGGCGACGACCTCACCCCGTTCGATGACCGGCGCGGCGGCTGGCGTAGCGCCATCCTCCGCCATGTCGGCCGGGGCGCCGGTCTGCGGGGCGGCGGGCAGGATGATCGCATCGGCTGGCTGCGGCACCGTCAGCGGCGCGGCAACCACCGGGATCGCCGCATTCGTCGTCTGCGGTTCGGAATCGGCTCCGTCCTCTTCGTGCAACGAGCGGGACGTATCTGGCGGAGCGTTCTCGGCCCGCTTCGTGCGCGGCGGCGCTATTGCAAACCGGGTCGGCACCGGCACGGGCAGCGCGCGCGCGGCGACATCCTCGGCACGCGGCGGGGCTTCGACCGTCTCCTTGTCGGGCAGCACATCGCCCAGCACGCCGACTGTGGCGGCGGCCACCAGCACCGGCGCAACCTGCTCGATCGGCGTCGCCATGGGCGGCGCGGCCTCCGGCGGCAGCATCAGCACCGCTTCGGTCGCCGATACCGGCAAGGGCGGGGCCAGCGGCGCAACGGCTTCGGGCGCAGCCACCCCGTCCGGCGCGGCAAGCGTGACCGGCAAGGGGTTGCCGGCCGGGGCAACCGCCTGCCGTTCACCCGACACCGTCTCCGCCGCCGCATTGCCGGCCGGCACCAACCCCGCGATCAGCGCGGCGAAATCGCCGGTCGGCGACGCGACAAGCGGCATCGCCTGCATCGCAAGCGGGGAGGTGGTGCTGGAAAGGGCCGAGAGCAATTGCATGGGTCGATCCGTCAAAGCGTTCGACCGGTCGATCAGCAAGGATCGTGCCGATTGAGGCGGCGCACCGGCGGCGCATTCTCCAGCGCGCGGAGTTCGCGCAGCGCACGGGCGGCATGGGCGCGCTCCAGCAGCTTTTCGACCGCGCTCTGGTCGCGCTTCGCCGCCATCGTCGCGGAACGTGCGCGGGTCAGCCCGTCATCGGCCTGCGCCACGCGGTGCTCCACGACGCGGGCGGTCGCGTGCAACTTTTCGCGATAATGGGCGGCGGCACCCAGCGTCTGGGCGCTGGCGCTTGGGGTGGGCACCGGCGACACCGCCTGCGCCAGGTTCAGGATGCGGTCGCGCAGCGCGATCTCCTCCGCCACGCGGGCGGCGGCGCGCGCCTCCTCGGCCTGCGTGAGGTTCAGCTGCATGGTGCGCACGCGCAGCACGCGGGC
>CAJYRU010000165.1 GCA_913777295.1 uncultured Sphingomonas sp.
GCGCTTTCCTCGAAATTGATCGTCTCCGCGCCGAACTTGGCGGCAAGCTTCAGCCGATTGGGGAAATGGTCGATCGCGATCACGCGCTCGGCCCCCATCAGGAACGCCGACTGGATCGCGAACAGCCCGACCGGGCCACAGCCCCACACCGCCACCGTATCGCCCGGCTCGATGTCGGCATTCTCCGCCGCCATCCAGCCGGTGGGCAGGATGTCGGACAGGAACAGCACCTTGTCGTCCTCGACGCCGTCGGGAATGACGATCGGGCCGACGTCGCTGAACGGCACGCGGACATATTCCGCCTGGCCGCCGGCATAGCCGCCGGTCATGTGGCTATAGCCGAACAGCCCGGCCATCGGCTGACCGTACAGCTCCTGCGCGATATCCTGATTGTCGGCGGGCAGGCCGTTGTCGCACGCGGAGAATTGCTGCTTGGTGCAATGATAGCAACTGCCGCACGAGATCGTGAACGGCACCACGACGCGCTGCCCCTTCTTCAGCGTGGATTTGGCGCCGACCTCGACCACCTCGCCCATGAACTCATGGCCCAGGATGTCGCCCGACTGCATCGTCGGGATATAGCCGTCGTACAGGTGCAGGTCCGAGCCACAGATCGCGGTCGACGTCACCTTGATGATGCAGTCGCGCGGGTTGACGATGCCGGGATCGTCGACGGTATCGACGCGGACGTCATGCTTGCCGTGCCATGCGATCGCTTTCACAACCCCATCTCCTCGAATTGCTTGGCGTTCATCGCCGGGGTGGCGATCTCGCCGGCTTCCAGCAGCTGCTTGAAGCGGCGCAGGTCGCGGCGCGCCTGGATCGCGGGTTCGCGCTGGAACATCTTGGCGATCACCTTCCCGATCACGCCGCCGGGCGGATCGTAATCGATGGTCGCGACGATCACGGTGCCGCGCGCGCCGGCATCGCGAAACGTCACGTGCCCGCGATTGGGCACCTCGGCGCCCGGCTCGCTTTCCCAGGCCAGCAGCTTGCCGGGTATGTCCTCGGTGATCCGCGCGTCCCATTCCACGGTGCCGCCCATCGGCGCCTTCACCACCCAGTGCGATCGGCGCTCGTCGAGCACGTCGATGCGGACCACATTCTCCATGAATGCGGGCCAGGCGGTGAAGTCGCGGAAGCGCGAATAGACGTCGGCGACGGGTCGGTTGATCGTCACCGCACGGGCGGTGAGGGCGCCGGGTTTGTCATGCTTTGCGGCGGCGAGCGGGGCGTCATCGGCCATGGCGGCTCCTTTCCTGTCGTGCCGTCAATGGCCGGTCGGTGCCGCTCGTTCCTTCATTTGTCAGTGTGTTGATCTGCGTCAGTCAGGTTGCCGTTTGCCGTCGTGACGAGCGTAGCAAAGCGATCCAGGGCGTCGCACGGACCCCCGGATCGCTTCGCTGCGCACGTCACGACGGATCGCTTACGGATTTCCCTTGCCGCCGTGTGCGCCCACTGCGGTGCCGGTCGAGAAGCTGGCGCCCGACTCCGCCAGCGCCACGTACAGCCCGGCCAGTTCGGCGGGCTGGCCGGCGCGGCCCAGCGGCGTGTCCTGCCCGAATTCGCCCATCTTGCCCGGCAACTGCCCGCCCGCCACCTGCAACGGCGTCCAGATCGGCCCCGGTGCCACCATGTTGACGCGGATGCCCTTCTTGGCGAGCTGCTTGGCCAACCCCTTGGTGAAGATCAGGATCGCCCCCTTGGTGCTGGCATAGTCGAGCAATTCCTCGCCGGGGTCGTAGCTGTTGACCGATCCGGTGTTGATGATGACCGCGCCCGCCGGCATCGACGGGATCGCCGCCTTGCAGATGCGGAACATCGCGAAGATGTTCGTCTCGAAAGTGCGGACCATCTGTTCGTCGCTGATCTCGGAAATGTCCGCCTTGCTCTGTTGATAGGCGGCGTTGTTGACCAGCAGGTCCAGCCCGCCGAGCTGGCGCACCGCGTCGGCCACCAGCTTCGTGCACGCCTTTTCGGTGCGGATGTCGGCGGGCAGCAGCACCGCCTTGCGACCGGCTTGCTCGATCAGCGCCTTCACCTCGCGCGCATCGGGTTCTTCGCTCGGATAATAATTGATCGCGACGTCGGCGCCTTCCCGCGCATAGGCGATCGCGGCGGCGCGGCCGATCCCGCTGTCGCCGCCGGTCACCAGTGCCTTGCGCCCGGCCAGCCGCCCCGATCCGCGATAGCTCGTCTCCCCGCTGTCGGGGCGCGGGGTCATCTTGCCCTGCAACGCGGGCCATTGCTGGCGCTGTTCCGGGAAGGGCGTGCTGGTATAGGCATTGCGTGGGTCGCGCAGCGCGGCGGCGGGGGGCGTCGTGCCCTGCTGCGCCGCTGCGCCGGTCGCGCCGCCGAGGGTCAGGCCCGCTGCGGCGGCGCCGCCCAGGATGGTGCGGCGCGTGGTGCCCTGTTCGTCCATGTCGCTGTTCTCCCGAGAGGATCCAGCGCGAACGGGCGGGGAGGTTGGAGGTTGCGCCAGCCGCCAGACAGGCGCGGCGCCGGATCTGAGAAGAGCCGGATATGAGAAGAGGTTGCCGAACGCCCGCCAGCGGACGCCCGACAACCCCTTGACATGGTCAGCGGCCGGAGAGCTCCAGCCCGGGAGACCATGTTGGCCTCCAGGAACCACCTTGCCGCTGCGTTGATGGGAGGAGCGTTCCTCCCGCAGCGGGTCAGCGATGCCTAGAAGCGCATCTCCCGAACGAACTGAACCGACCCCATTGCTGAACCATGAGACATCGGATCACCTCCTTTCGCTGGTTGATAACAGTTGCGACCGCGTCAGCCGCACCCGCAATGTGTGCGCAGTGGCGGCGCGATACAAGGCTTGTATTGCGTGCGTTTCTGTACGACCCTTCGGGCTTCGTGCCGCGTATCAGCCGCGGCAATCCTCGATGACGCGACCCACCTCCGCCCAGGGCGGCAGCACCAGCGGCGTCGCGCCGGGCTGTTCGATCGTGAAGCG
>CAJYRU010000166.1 GCA_913777295.1 uncultured Sphingomonas sp.
TGATGGTGTGATAGTCGGGGTGGGTGTCTTTCTTCATCGGTCGTCTCCGCAAGCGGCTGGTTCCGACCAGCCTTGGAAATGGGAAGGCGCGCCCGTACACGGACGCGCCCATAATAGCAATGATCGCTGTCGGCCTACGCTTTGGGCGGGTCGGCAATCATCGCGGTGAATTCGCATTCCGCCGCCAGTTCACCGTCGATCCGGGCCTTCCCCGCGAACTTGCAGACACGCGCACGCTTCTGCACGAATTCCGCCTCCAGCGTCAGCAGGACGCCCGGTTCCACCGGCTTGCGGAACTTCACGCCGTCGATCGACATGAAATAGACCAGCTTGCCCGACCCGGCGAGGCCGAGGCTTTCGACCGCAAGGATGCCGGCGGCCTGCGCCAGCGCCTCGACGATCAGCACGCCCGGCATGATCGGACGACCGGGGAAATGCCCTTGGAAGAAGCCTTCGTTGATCGTCACCGCCTTGATCGCGGTGATCGACCGGTCGGGGATCAGTTCCGCGACACGGTCGACCAGCAACATGGGATAGCGATGCGGGATCGCCGCCATCACGCGCGTGATGTCGAGCGGTCCGATCGAGGTCGCTTCCCCGTCCATCGATCAGCGGCCCGTCGGAGCCGGACGTGCGCCGGCAGCAGCGGCCGGGGCAGCCTGTGCCGGGGCGGTCACGCTGACGCTGGGCAGCTGGGCGTTGAGCGCGGTCAGCACGGCGTCGGTGATTTCGGTCGCCGGCGCGTTGTAGAAGCTGCTCCCCTTGTCGACGGCCAGCGTCGCGCCACGCTGCTGCGCGACCTGGGTGATGATCGGGCCGAGCTTGGTGCCGATCTGCTCGCGCACATAGGCAATGTTGCGCTGAACCTGCTGCTCCTGCTGGCCGATCTGCTGCTGCGCCTGCTGCTGGCGCTGTTCGAAGGTGCGGATGCGCGTCTGGAGCGCGGCGTCCGGGTTGCCCTTGGCGGCGGTGACGGCGGTCTGCAGCGACTGCGCTTCGGTCTGCAGCGGCTGGCCGAGCGAGGTCGCGAGCGACTGCAGCTGGGTGCGCTGGGTCTGGAGCTGCGCGGTCGCCGCCTTGCACGCGGTGCAGTCGCGGAAGATCCGCTCCGAATCGACGACGGCGATCTTGGCGTCGGGCAGCGCCTGCGCGAACGCCGGAGCGGTCGGGAGGGCAAAGACGAATGCGGCGACAGCCGCCTTGGTGAAGCTACGCATCAGAATTGGGTTCCTACGTTGAAAGTGATGAGTTTCTTGTCGTCGCCCGGCTGGCTCAGCAACGCCTTGGCAAGGTCGATGCGCAGCGGCCCGAACGGCGAATTCCAATTGACCCCGATACCTATCGACAGGCGCGGCTTGGCCGAATCGCCCAGGAACTGTTCGAGGAACGGGTCGGTCGTCGACGTGGCGATGGTATTGGTTTCGCCGCCGGCACAGGTGCCACCGATCGTCGCCGAATAGCCGACCGAACAGGTCGTCTGGCGGAACGCCGGCGCGCCGGAGGCATCGGTGAACTGGTTGTTATAGACCTGCTGGCCGTTGACCGTCGTATTGGTCGTGAACGGCAACAGCGACGGCGACCCGTCCTTGTTGAACTGCAACGTGCCATCGGCGTTCTTCGCCTGCTGGAACCGGACGGTCGGCAACGGACGGGTAACGCCGAACAGCGCACCGGCCTGGATGAAGATCGACGGGCGCAGGCCCAGTTCGGCGATGCCCGATCCCAGCGGCGGCTCGAGTTCGAGCTTGCCTAGATAATAGGCCTTGCCGCCCAGCGGATCGTTCAGCACCTGATCGCGCGCCGTGACCAGTGCCTGATCGCCGCCGGCGACCGAACCAGTGTAGCGCTGGCGCTGGATCCGCGGACCGACGCCGCGAATGTCGAAGCCGCGGAACTGCGGTTCGCCCAGATAGAAGCGGTCGACGATGCGGACCGGGTCGATCCCTTCGCCGGGGCTTTTCTGCAGCCCGTGGATATAGCCGCCCTCGATCCCTGCGGACAGGACGAACCCGCTGAGGTTCCAGTATTTGTCGAAATCGCCGCGGACGCGCGCATAGCGCACGTCGCCGCCCAGCCCTGCGAAATCGACGCCGGTCACCAGCCGCTGGCCGCGCGACGGGCGCAGGCGGTTGTTGAGGTTGTCGAAGATCAGGTTGGCGCCGACGATGCTCGACAGGCGGTTGCCGATCGAATCGCACAGATACCGCCCGGCCTTGATCGGGTCGCAGACGTCGTTGGTGAAATACGTGTTCTTGTCGAGCCCGACATTGTCCTGGCTCAGCTGATAGCGGCCCGACAGCGTCCAGAATTCGGTCAGCGGAACGCTGGCGACGATCTGCCCGCCGGTCGACACCTGTGAATAGAGCGAGTTGCGGCCGGTGCCGAGAAAGTTGAACGAGTTGAAATCGCGGCGGAAGATCGTGCCGCCCAGCGCCACGTTCTTGTCGAACAGATAGGGTTCGGTGAACCCCAGCTCGACCGACTTCTGATAGGTCGAATAGTTGACCGACGCCTGCAGGTCCTGCCCCTTGCCACGGAAATTCCGCTGCCGGATCGACGCCTGGATGATGAAGCGTTCGAGGCTGGAGAAACCGGCCGACAGCGTCAGTTCGCCGGTCGACTTTTCCTCGACGTTCGCGGCCAGGATGATGCGGTCGGGCGAGGAGCCTTCCTTGCGCTCGATCTCGAACTTTTCCTGGAAATAGCCGAGCGAGTTGATGCGGTCCTGCGACCGCTTGATGAGGAACGCGTTGAACGCGTCGCCCTCGGCCACGCGGAATTCGCGGCGGATGACCCGGTCCTGCGTCTGGGTGTTGCCGGTGATGTCGATCTTTTCGACATAGGTCCGGTTCGCTTCGTTCAGGAAGAAGGTGATCCCCATCGTGAGATTCTCACGATCGGGCTGATATTCCGGGCGGACGTCGGTGAACGCATAGCCGAACAGGCCGGCATATTCGCTCAGCTGGTCGATCGCGTCTTCCGACAGCTTGGCGTTGTACCAGTCGCCCTTCTTCATCGGCAGCGTCTTGGTCAGCGCCGCGCTGTCGAAGTCGCGGATCGCGCTTTCGACCGCCACGTCACCGAATTTGTACCGCTTCCCTTCCTCCACCACATAGGTGATGATGAAGTCTTCCTTGTCCGGCGTCAGCTCGGCGACGGCCGAAATGACGCGGAAATCGGCATAGCCGTTGGTCAGGTAGAACTGGCGCAGCTTCTGCTGGTCATAGGCGAGGCGATCCTGGTCGTAGCTCGTGTTCGAGCTGAAGATCCGCCACGGACGCGATTCCTTGGTCGCCATCTCGCCGCGCAGTTCGCTGTCGCTGAACACCTCGTTGCCGAGGATGTTGATCTGGCGGACCTTCGACTTCGGGCCTTCCTGGATTTCGAAGATCACGTCGACACGATTCTGGTCGAGCATGACCATCTTCGGCTCGACATTCGCCGCGAACCGACCCTGGCGGCGATACAGCTCGACAATGCGCGCGACATCGGCGCGGACGGCGGTGCGGGTGAAGATCTGCCGCGGGGCGAGCTTGATCTCCTTGGTGATCTTGTCGTCCTTTAGCCGCTTGTTGCCTTCCAGCACGACGCGGTTGATGATCGGGTTCTCACGCACCCGGACGATGATGTCGCTCGTCTCGGCACCCTCGATCTCGACATTGGCGAGCAGGTCGGACGCGTACAGGTCCTTGATCGCCTGATCGAGCGTTTCGGCGGTGTAGGGGATGCCGACGCGCAGCTTCGTGTAGGACAGCACCGTGTCCGGTTCGATGCGCTGTGCCCCTTCGACCCGGAGCGAGCGGATGGTGCGGGTCGGCACGACGGGCGCTGCCGGTGCCGGTGCGGCGGGCGACTGGGTTGCCGGAGCCGCGGCGGCCGGGCGCGTTTGTGCCGTTGCCGCCGTGCCCGAGAGCATCGTGCCCGCGAGCAGCGCCACGCCATGTGCGCCATAAATCGAAAACTTGCTTGCCGTCACCAAACCCACCCCAACCGGAGGAACTTTCCAAACAGGACGATTGCGCCCTGCCCTAACCGCGTCAGCCGATCAAGCCGGCCAGCCCACGCCACACACCGAACGCCCCCAGATCATTCACCGTGACGAATATCATCAATGCCAGCAACAGCGCCAATCCGCCGCGGAATGCCCACTCCATTGTCTGCGGACTGACCGGCCCGCGCTTCACCGCTTCGATGGCGTAAAAGAACAGGTGGCCGCCATCCAGCATCGGAACTGGCAACAAGTTGATGAATCCCAGATTAATGGAAACGAACGCGACAAACGTCACCAGCGCCGGCCAGCCGAGCGACAGTTGCTCGCCCGACGCCTTGGCGATGCGGAGCGGACCGCCCATTTCATCGACCGACCGGCGGCCGGTGATGATCTGCCACAATCCATCGACCGTGCCGCGCAGGATCGACCCGACCATGCGCGTACCCTCGATCGGGGCCTGCCACAGCGGTAACGGCGCGTAGACCGGCGCGCCACGCTCGATCCCGAAGCGACCGATCCTTGCCTCGTTGCCGAACCGGTCACGCTGTACCACCGCACCGATCACCGCATCGGCCGATCGCATCGTGCCACCGCGCAGATATTCCACCGTCACCCGCTCGCCGGGATGCATCGCGGTGTAGAAGGAAAGGTCGGAAAAGGTATCGATATATCGCCCGTCGAGCGTCGCGATCCGGTCGCCCGGCTGCAATCCGGCACGATCCGCCGCGCTGCCCTGTACCACGCCGCCGATCGTCGCCGGGGTGCGGTCCACGCCGTACGCCGCCGCGAAGCCGCCCAGGATCAGGACGGCGAGCAACAGGTTCACCGCCGGCCCGGCGGCAACGATGATCGCGCGCTGCCACACCGGCTTTGCCTGGAACGTCCGGGCGCGTTCGTGCGCGGGCAGTTGCAGCCATTCGGCATCGGGCAGCGACGCCGGGTTCATGTCGCCCGCAAAGCGGACATAGCCGCCCAGCGGCAGCCAGCCGAACTTCCACCGGGTGCCATGCCGGTCGGTAAAGCCCGCGACCTCCCGTCCGAACCCGACCGAGAACGCATCGACCTTCACCCCGAACCAGCGCCCGGCGGCATAATGGCCCAGCTCGTGAAGGAACACTAACGGCCCCAGCACCAGCAGGAACGCGATGATCGTCATCAACAGTCCGGGGGATTCGATCAAGCGACGCTGTCCTTCACACGCTCGCCAGCCAGTGCCCGTGCCTCCGTATCGATCGCCAGCACGGCGTCGATCGTCTGCGGCTTCGGCGGATCGAAGCGGTCGAGAACATCCGCGACGATTGCGGCAATTTCGAGGAAGCCGATCCGGCGCTCGAGAAACGCCGCCACCGCCACCTCGTTCGCCGCGTTCAATATCGCCGGCCGCCCGCCGCCCGCCGACAATGCGGCACGGGCCAGCGCCAATGCGGGAAAGCGCACCATGTCCGGCGCTTCGAAATCCAGCCGACCGATCCGCGCGAGATCGAGCCGCTCGCACGGCGTCTCCATCCGGTCGGGCCATGCCAGCGCATGGGCGATCGGCACGCGCATGTCGGGCGATCCCAGCTGCGCCAGCGTCGACCCGTCGACATATTCGACCATCGAATGGATCACCGACTGACGATGGACCAGCACGTCGAGCTGCTCGGGCGAGACGGGGAAGAGGTGATACGCCTCGATCAGTTCGAGGCCCTTGTTCATCATCGTCGCCGAATCGACCGAGATCTTGGCGCCCATCGACCAGTTCGGATGCGCCACCGCCTGTTCGGGCGTGATACCGCGCATCTCCTCCAGCGACCGTTCGCGGAACGGCCCGCCGCTCGCCGTCAGGATGATCCGGCGGATCCGTTCGGGCGGGCAATCGTCGAGGCACTGGAAGACGGCGTTATGTTCGCTGTCGACCGGCAGCAGCGTCGTGCCTGCCTGGCCCGCCGCCGCCATCATCACCTCGCCCGCCGACACCAACGCTTCCTTGTTGGCCAGCGCCACCGCACCGCCGCGCGCCAGCGCCGCCATGACCGGCTTCAGTCCCGCGGTTCCGACGATCGCCGCCATGGTCCAGTCGACCGGCCGTGCCGCTGCCTCGATGACCGCCTGCGCCCCGCCCGCCGCCTCGATTCCCGAGCCGGCCAGCGCGTCGCGCAGCGCCGGCAGACAGGCTTCGTCGCCGACGACCGCCAGCCTGGCACCCACACGCCGCGCCGCCGCCGCCAGCTTGCCCACGTCGCGATGGGCGGTCAGCGCCTCGACCGCAAAAGCGTCCGGCGTCCGCTCGATCAGGTCGAGCGTCGACGTACCGACCGATCCGGTCGCGCCCAGAATCGTAATCCGCTTCATGCCAGATATTGCCCCGCCAAGACCATCAGCGCCGCTGCGGGCGCGACGGGAACCAGTCCGTCCAGTCGATCCATAACGCCGCCATGACCGGGAAGGACATTGCCCGAATCCTTGACCCCGGCCTTGCGCTTCATCTGGCTCTCATACAGGTCGCCCATCTGCGCCAGCACCGCCAGGAGCGGCGTCGCCAGCGTCAGGTGCAGCGGCAAACCGACATATTGCAACACCCCGGCCAACAGCGACGCGGCAATGACCCCGCCGATCAGCCCGGCCCAGGTCTTGTTCGGACTGATCGTCGGCGCCAGCTTCGGCCCGCCGATCGACCGTCCGGCGAAATACGCCCCGATGTCGCACGCCCACACCAGCGCCATCCCCCAGAAGGCGAGCAGCAGCCCGTCGCCCTGCCCCCGCAGGAACACGACCGCCAGCGCCGGCGCCCCGCAATAGACGATGCCGCGCGCCAGCCCCGGCAGGCGGGTAATGATGACGACAAAGAACGCCGCCCCGACGATCAGGCCCAGCGTCAGAAAGCTCGCTCCCGCCGCCAGCGGCGACAGGATCGCCAGCGGTACCGTCAGCGCCAGTTGCGCCAGCCGCTTATGTTCGCGCGATACTTTGTGCAGATCGGCCCATTCGGCCATCATGAACAGCGTACCGACCGCGACCAGCAGCCAGAAGACGAAGCCGCCCAGCCAAAGCGCCGTGGCCGCAACGGCAATCATCCCGACACTGGCCAGCGTCCGCGTAGCGAGGTCCGACTTGCGCCGTGCTACCGGGTCGGCGGCGGGATCGGGCGTCACAGGCCCCCGAACCGGCGTTGCCGGCGGCCATAGGCGGCGATCGCCTGCGCCAGGGCCTCGCCATCGAAATCGGGCCACAGCGTGTCGACGAACAGCAATTCGGCATAGGCAGCCTGCCACAGCAGGAAATTGGACAGGCGCTGCTCGCCCGACGTGCGGATCATCAGGTCGAGCGGGGGCAGGCCATCGGTATCCAGTTCACGATCGATCGCCGCTTCGTCGATCGCCGACACCGGCATCCCGGCCGCGACCTTCTCCGCCAGCCGCCGCGCCGCCGCGACCAGTTCGGCCTGCGCACCGTAATTCAGCGCGATGGCGAGGATCGGCCCGGTATTGGTCGCCGTCCGCCCCACCGCATCGTCGATCAGTTCGACCAGATCGCCCTTGAGCGCGTGATAATTGCCGAGGATGCGCAGCCGCACGCCCTCGCGCGTCAGTTCCCGGATTTCGTTCTTCAGGAAATGGCGCAGCAGGCCCATCAGGTCGCCGATTTCCTCTTCGGGTCGACGCCAGTTCTCCGAGGAGAAGGCGTAGAGCGTCAGGGCCTCGATCCCCTGTTCGCGCGCCGCCCGCGTGATACGCCGCACCGCTTCGACGCCCTGCCGGTGACCGGCCACGCGCGGCAGGCGCCGGGCCTTCGCCCAGCGGCCATTGCCGTCCATGATGATCGCCACATGGCGGGGAATGACTGCGGAAGGGGGCAGGCCCGGTTCAGCGGCATCGACCGCCGATACCGGAGCGTGCGCGGCGAACGACGTCACTTGCCGAGAATTTCCTTTTCCTTGGCATCGGCCGCGGAATCGATGTCGGTAATCGTCGCGTCGGTCATCTTCTGCACTTCGGTTTCGAGCTTCTTGCGCTCGTCCTCCGAATAGACGCCCTTCTTCTCGTCGGTCTTCAGGCCTTCCATGCCGTCGCGACGGACGTTGCGCACCGCGATCCGCGCCGATTCCGCATACTTCCCGGCCAGCTTGGCCAGTTCCTTGCGGCGTTCCTCGGTCAGGTCGGGGATCGGCAGGCGCAGCGTCTGGCCATCTACGATCGGATTGAGGCCCAGCCCCGCCGACCGGATCGCCTTGTCCGCCGGGCCGACATTCGACTTGTCCCATACCTGCACCGACAACATGCGCGGTTCGGGCGCGGAGACGGTCGCGACCTGGTTCAGCGGCATGTGCGCACCGTAGACCTCGACCGTCACAGGATCGAGCAGCGACACCGACGCGCGGCCCGTGCGCAGACCGCTCAGATCGCCCTTCAGCGATTCCACGGCACCGGCCATCCGGCGCTCCAGATCGGCCTTGTTATATGCGGCCATAACCGACTTCCTTCTAAATCAAGCGTTGTTCTGGACGATCGTCGACACGCCTTCGCCCGCCAGCACGGCGGCAAGGTTGCCTTCGTCACGGATGTTGAAGACGACGATCGGGATATTGTTGTCGCGGCATAGCGCCACGGCCGATGCGTCCATGACCTTCAGGTCATCGGCCAGCACCCGGCCGAAGCCCAGCGTGTCGTAGCGGGTCGCGGTCGGCACCTTCTTGGGATCGGCATCATAGACGCCGTCGACACTGGTGCCCTTGAACAGCGCCTCGCAGCCCATTTCGGCGGCGCGCAGCGCAGCGGTCGTATCGGTGGTGAAGAACGGGCTGCCGGTGCCGGCGGCGAAGATCACGACGCGCCCCTTTTCCATATGCCGCACGGCACGACGGCGGATATAGGGTTCGCAGACCGATGCCATCGGAATCGCCGATTGCACGCGGGTTTCGACGCCGATCTGTTCCAGCGCGTTCTGCATGGCGAGCGCGTTCATCACGGTCGCGAGCATCCCCATATAGTCGGCGCTCGCCCGTTCGAATCCCTGCGCGGCACCCGCGACACCGCGGAAGATATTGCCGCCGCCGACCACGACGCACACCTCATGCCCCTCGCCCCGCGCCGCCTTGATCTCGCGCGCGACGCGGTCGCACATCGCGGGATCGATGCCGAACTGGCCGGAGCCCATCAGCACTTCGCCGGACAGTTTGAGAAGGATACGATTGAAGCGAGGACGGGTCATGGAACCTGCAGCGTTGGTCTATCGGAAGCGCGGCGGACCCTAGCCGCGACCGCCCGCAAAGCCAAGCGGCCATTGCCCGACGGGGATCGATGCCCGGACCGGCCATCCGGACATAACAAGGGCCGCAAGCGCATCTCGCACTTGCGGCCCCTGCCATCTGCCTTTCGGCGGAAGACCTTACTTGGTCAGACCGGCCGTGGCGGCGACTTCGGCGGCGAAGTCGCTCTCTTCCTTCTCGATGCCTTCGCCGAGCTGGAAGCGGACATAGTCCTTCAGCACGATCGTCGTGCCGGCGTCCTTGGCTGCGGCGGCGACCACGTCACCGACCGGGGTCTTGCCGTCCATGACGAACGCCTGGGTCAGCAGCGCGTTCTCCTTCTTGAACTTCTCGATCGGGCCGTTGAGGATCTTCTCCGCGACCTCGGGCGACTTGCCGACGATCTTTTCCGCGTTCTTTTCACGCAGGATCGCGGCTTCACGCTCGACGACTTCAGGATCCAGCGTTTCGACCGACAGCGCCTGCGGGAAGGCAGCGGCGATGTGCATCGCGATCTGCTTGCCCAGCGGTTCCAGCACGTCGACGCCAGCATCCGATTCCAGCGCGACCAGCACGCCGATCTTGCCCAGGCCCGGAGCCGCCGCGTTGTGGACGTACGGGATCACCGCGCCCTGAGCGACTTCGACGGCCTTCGCGCGACGCAGCACCTGATTCTCGCCGATGGTCGAGATGTTGGCGACCAGCGCGTCCTCGACGGTGCCGCCGTTCGGCATCGCCTGCGTCTTCAGCGCGTCGATGTCATCACCCTTTTCCAACGCGATCGCGACGACGTCACGAACGAAGCTCTGGAACTGGTCGTTCTTGGCGACGAAGTCGGTCTGGCTGTTGACTTCGATCGCAACGCCCTTGGTGCCGGCGACGGCAACGCCGACCAGACCTTCAGCCGCGGTGCGGCTCGACTTCTTGGCAACGGCGGCAAGACCCTTGGTGCGCAGCCAGTCGACGGCGGCTTCCATGTCGCCGTTATTCTCGGACAGCGCCTTCTTGCAGTCCATCATGCCGGCGCCCGAGCGCTCACGCAGTTCCTTGACGGCGGCGGCGGTAACTTCTGCCATGATCAGGCTCCTGATTGGTGTTCGATATGCTTGCGGGCGAGGCAGCGCGTGTTCCGCACTGCCCCGCCCGCACGTCAGTTCCGTGACAGCTTACGCTTCGACAGCAGCTTCCGGTTCGGCGGTCAGCGCTTCTTCTGCCGGCGGTTCGTCCATCGCGCCCAGATCGCGGCCGGAATGCGCCATCGCCTGCTGGCCGCCACGGGTCGCGGCGATCGCGATGGCTTCGCAGTACAGACGGATCGCACGGCTGGCGTCGTCGTTGGCCGGAACCGGGAAGGCGATGCCGTCCGGCGAGACGTTCGAATCGAGGATCGCAACGACCGGGATACCCAGCGTGTTGGCTTCCTTGATCGCCAACTCTTCCTTGTTCGCGTCGATCACGAACATGATGTCGGGAATGCCGCCCAGATCGCGGATACCGCCGAGCGACAGCTCCAGCTTGTCCTTTTCGCGGGTCAGGTTCAGCACTTCCTTCTTGGTGAGGCCATGCGTGTCGCCCGACAGCTGCTCCTCAAGGGCCTTCAGGCGCTTGATCGAGTTGCTGATCGTCTTCCAGTTGGTGAGCATACCGCCCAGCCAGCGATGGTTCACGAAATGCTGGCCCGACTTGCGAGCGGCCTCGGCGATCGGCTCCTGCGCCTGGCGCTTGGTGCCGACGAACAGGACCTTGCCGCCCGACGCGACGGTCGACGACA
>CAJYRU010000167.1 GCA_913777295.1 uncultured Sphingomonas sp.
TGGGAACGATCCTCGACGATGGAGCGCCGTCGCAATGGCTGATCCAGCTGCTCGACATGGGCCAGACGACCGCCTTCCCACCGATGACCGCCCTGCCCCGCCCCGATCAGGTCGCCCAAGCGGTGGAGGGGCCGATGCTGTCCAGCACGACGACCTGGGGCCGCAAGACGCAGGTGACGGTCGACCCCGACTTCTTCAAGGGGACGCCATGACGGCCGAACGCTTTCCCGTCAGACCATCGCAACCAGGCCATAGTACGAGGCTGCCAGAGGCAATCGCCGACCGATAGCAGCTATTCCGCCGGGATCACCTGCGCGACGATCGCCTCGGCGGCCCAGCCGATGACCGCCCCGACCGCGACGTCGATCGGAAAATGGGTCCCGCGCGGTACCTGGATCGCGGCGATCGCTGCCGCCGCGCCCAGTACCGGCACTGCCGCCCCGGGATATTCACGCGCCACCGCCTGCGCGACCGCGATCGCGCCGGCGGTATGGCCGGAGGGAAACGAGTTTTGCGGCCCCTCGTCACGGTCGCCGGGGGTCGGACGGTGATCGTCGCGGTCACTGAACTCGTTGGGCCGCGCCCGATCGATCCGGTGCTTGATCGCCGCCTTCACCAGCGTGGCAAGGCCATGCGCCGCCAGCATCCGCACGCCGGTCCGCGTCAGCCGTCGGTCCTGCGCCAACAGCCCGGCGGCAATGGTCGTCAGGTTGATCGCGACCATGGGCGGCTGGTCGGCCACATCGCTCAGCGCACCTGCCGCCCTCACCACGGGATGCCGGTGCAGCTCCGCCGCCACGCCATGCCCGACATCGATGTCGGTATCGACCAGCCGCTTCGCCCCGCGCTTCGCCTCGTTCCCGGCCTCGCGCTTCGCCTGCTTCTTCTTGCCCATCGCCCCCCAACCCATGGCGTCGACGGAAGCTCCGCACCGACACGGCTTGTCGACACGCCGACTTGGCGGGTAGGAGCGCCGCGATGAACGATCCCACCACCATCCGTCGCCTCTATGGCCGTCGTCAGGGCCACAAGCTCCGCCTGGGGCAGGCCGCCCTGGTCGAGGACCTGCTGCCGCGCGTCTCCGTCCCCGACACTGGCCCGCTCACGTCGCAGGTCCTGTTCGGCGACGATCGCCCGGTCGAGGTCGAGATCGGCTTTGGCGCCGGCGAGCATCTGGCGGGACAGGCCGGCGCGCGGCCGGACCACGGCTTTGTCGGTTGCGAGCCGTTCCTGAACGGGGTGGTCGGTGCGCTGAACCATATACGCGACGACAATCTTGCCAATGTCCGCCTGCACATGGGCGATGCGCTGGAGGTGATCGAACGCTTTCCCAATGGCGCACTGGAGCGGGTCTATCTGCTCCACCCCGATCCCTGGCCCAAGGCGCGCCATGCCAAGCGGCGGATGATGAACCACGGCCCGATGGACCTGATCGCGAAGAAGCTGCGGCCGGGTGGCGAATTTCGCCTCGGCACCGACGATCCGACCTATTGCCGCTGGGCGATGATGATTATGGACCAGCGCCGCGACTTCGTGTGGCAGGCGCAGACGGCGGCCGATTTCCTCACCCGCCCCGCCGACTGGCCCGAAACCCGTTACGAGCGCAAGGCACGGCGGCAGGGCCACGAGGTCTGGTATTTCCGCTACGTTCGGGGCTGATCCAACTCAGGTCAGGGACGATTTGCGCTGCGGATCGTCCTCGGCCGGCGTACTGGGCTGATCGCGATCCAGCGTGTCGCTTGGACGGCGGGCATCGCCCTCCCGCTGATGTTCGACGGACAGGTTGGCGTCGCCATCGGTCGGGGTTTTGGGATCGGGCATCGTCGTTCTCCTCCGCCTTCCAATGCGCGCAGGGTGGCGGACGTTCCCTTGCCCGCTACACCGCGACCGGGCTGGCGACCCGGCCGCCTTCACCGAAAATGCGCAGATAGCGGGCGATGTCGGCGGGATCGCCGGTCGCCTTGGCCGGGTTGTCCGACAGCTTGACCGCCGGGCGGCCATTGGCGCTGATGACCTTGCATACCAGCGAGATCGGCTCCAGCCCATCCCCGCCCAGCGGGTCGCAACCGCGGAAATCGTTCGTGAGGTTGGTGCCCCAGCCAAAGCTCATCCGCACCCGCCCGTGGAAATGGCGGTAGGTCGCAAGGATGCTGTCGACGTCCATGCCGTCGGAAAAGATCAGCAATTTCGATCGGGGATCGACGCCCTGTTCCTGCCACCAGCGCAATATCTGCTCGCCCCCCTCGATCGGGGGCATACTGTCGGGGCGGAAGCCGGTCCACTCGGCCAGCCAGTGCGGCGCGTTGCGCAGGAAGGCCGTGGTGCCGAACGCATCGGGCAACGCGATCAGCAGGTTGCCGCCATAATGCCGGCGCCACTCCTCCAGCACGCGGTACGGCGCGGCGGCAATGCCGGCATCGTCATCGGCCAGTGCCGCTTCGACCATCGGCAGTTCATGCGCGTTGGTGCCGATCGCCTCGACCCCCGCCTGCATCGCCAGCAGCACGTTGGAGGTGCCGACGAACCGGTCACCCAGCCCTTCCTGCAACGCCTCCACGCACCAGCGCTGCCACAGAAAGCCGTGCCGCCGCCGCGTGCCGAAGTCCGACAGGACCAGGTCGGGCAGCGCGCGCAGCCGCTCGACCTTGTCCCACAGTCGCGCCTTGGCCCGCGCATAGGTGACGTCGAGCGCAAAGCGGCCATGGTCGCGCAGCGCGGCCCGTGCGCGCAGTTCGTTGAGGATGGTCAGTGCGTGGATTTCCCACAACGACGTTTCCGCCCACGGCCCGTCGAAATGCAGCTCATACTGCCCGTCGCGGACCGACAATTCATAGGGCGGCAGGCGGAAGCGACCCAGCCAGTCGATGAAGCCCGGCGCGAACATCCGTTCGACCCCGTAGAAGCTGTTGCCCGCCAGCCAGATCAGCTCCTGCTTCGAAAAGGCGACGGTGCGGGCATGGTCCAGCTGCGCGCGCAGTTCGCCTTCGTCGATCACCTCGGCCAGCCGCACCGACTTGCTGCGATTGATGACGGCAAAGGTCGCGCGGACGTCCGGGTGAACCTCCCGGATCATCTGCACCATCAGCAGCTTGTAGAAATCGGTGTCGAGCAGGCTGCGCACGACCGGGTCCAGCCGCCATCCATGGTTCCACACCCGGGTCGCAATATCGGTCATTACCATGGGTCAGCCTTTCGGACGCTGGACATAGAGTTCGGCCGGACGGAACGCGCGCCCCGCCTCAAGGTCGCCGGTGCCGTGCAGGACGCCGCGCTCCAGCATCCGGCGGCGAAAGGCGGGCTTGTTCAGCGACCGGCCCAGCACCGCTTCATGCACCGCCTGCAGTTCGCGCAGGGTGAAGCGGTCGGGCAACAGGGCAAAGGCAGCGTCGTCGATCGTCGCGCGGAGCCGATCCAGCGTGAGCCGAACGATCCGGTCATGGTCGAACGCCAGTCGCAGCGGCTGCCCGTCTTGCGACACGGTGCCCGCCGGATCGATGGTCGCAAGGCACTGTCCGGCGCGAAGGAACAGCGCAGCCATCCGTGCGGGATCGAGCAGCACGCGATAGGCGATGGTGATGATCCGCATCCGGGGATCGCGATCGACCGCGCCAAAGCAATGGACCTGTTCGGGCGCCACGCCCGCCAGACCCGCTTTGTCACGCAACACCCGCTCCGCCGCCGCCTCCGGCGATTCGGCAATTCCGATGAATCCGCCGGGCAATGACCAGTCGCCAGCGAACGGCGGCCGGTCCCGGCTGGTGAGCAACAGGGCCAGTCGCCCCTCCCAGAGGCCGAGGGCCACGCAATCCACCGCCACCGATGGGCGATCATAGCCGGTCGGATCATATTGCCGCAGGAACGCCGCCTCTTCCATATACTTTACATATATACCTACCAGATATATGCAAGCGATCTCGAAGGAGACGAGCGATGCGTGACCTGATCGTGGTCGTGGATACCCAGGCCGATTTCATGCTGTCGGACGGCGCGCTGCCGGTCGCGGGCGCGGATGCCATTGTCGCGCCGCTGACGGAATGGCTGGCGGGGCGTACCGCGGCCGATACGGTGGCGGTCGTGTTCACCTTCGACACGCATTTTACCGATAGCTATCCCGGCAGCGCCGAAGCCCGGCTGTTCCCGATCCATTGCGTCAAGGGGACACCGGGATGGCGGAACCTGCTCGACCCGCTGGCGGTGCCGCCGGCCATACCCTGCCGGACGATGGAAAAGGGGGTTTTCGACATGTGGGCGGAGGACGGACTGCACCTCGACGATCCGCGCGGGCGGATGCCGCCCGTGCCGCGCGACGCCTTTTTCGCCGATCTACGCCGTCAGGGCATCGACCGCGCGATCGTCGTCGGCGTCGCCGCCGACTATTGCGTACGCTGGGCAATCGACGGGCTGATCGCCCGTGGATTTGCCGTTGTCGTCCCGGCCCATCTTACGCGCGGAATAGATCGCCCGATCGAACAGGTACTCAAAGAGGATTTCGCCGAACAACCCGTGACGAACTGACGCGGTTTGCTTGACTTGTTTGTGGCAAGTGGGTCGTAGTGCCTCTTGTGCCACGGTGTGATACAGGCCATCGTCTATTCATCAGGACGCCAACAAGGTATTGTTAATGCCGCACATTCTCGTCGCTGACGATCATCCAATGTGCGCGACCGCATTGGGCATGGCGGCGCGGGCGGTCGATCCGGCGCTGACCAAGGACTGCGTGACGACCCTGGCCGAGGCGGAGGAACTGGTCCGCCGGACCGACTATGACCTGATCCTGCTCGACCTGATGCTGCCCGATGTGCAGGGATTTGCCGGCCTGGCGATGCTGCGCGCGATTCGTCCGGGGGCTACCATCGCCATCGTATCGGGACGCGAGGAAGCAGCCGTCGTCGCCCAATCCCATGCGCTGGGTGCGCGGGGCTTCATCCCCAAATCCTCGACGATCGACCAGATGATCGCGGCGATCCGTGCGCTGCTGGACGGACAGGACTGGTTGCCGGACGGTATCGCCGACGCGAGTCACGAAGACCGCCGTGTCGATCTGGCCGAACGCATGGGGACCCTGTCGATCGCGCAGCTTCGGGTGCTGCGCGCGATCGTGAACGGCCATCAGAACAAGCAGATCGCCTTTGACCTGCAACTTGCCGAACCGACGGTGAAATCGCATCTGTCGGCGATCTTTCGCAAATTGGGTGTCACCAACCGGACTCAGGCGGTCCTGGCGCTGCAGGCGTTCGACGCGGAGAACTGACCCGGTCAGCCCGCGCTACGCATGGCGGCGCGGGCGGCGTCGATCACCTCCTGCGCGCATTGATTCAGCCGGTCGACCGCCGTCGGATCGATCGTGGCGTCGTCGGCGATCCCCTCGATCTCGGCCAAGGCCATCATCAGCTTCGCCGCCCCCATGCTGGCCGCCGCGCCATGAAAGGCATGAGCCTCCCGCCGCGCAAGATCGTTGCGGCCATGGGCCAGCAGCGTCCGCAACCGCCCCGGCACCCGCTGTGCATCCTCGATCAGTAGGGCGAGCAGTGTGTCGCGCTGGTCGGCGCCCAGCGCGTCGGTCAGCGCGCGGATGCGGAACGGATCGATCGCGCCGGCAGCTGGCGGGCTCCCCGATGGGCGACGTGGTGCCAGCGCCGTCTGGTTGAGCAAGGCGCCCAGCTGCGCCATGTCGACCGGCTTGGTCAGCACACCGTTCATACCCCCTTGGGTAATGTCGGCGCGGCGATCGTCGGAAAGGTCGGCGGTAATGGCGTGGATCGGAACCGTCGCCCCCGCCCCGCCCCTGGCCCGGATCGCGCGCGTCGCGGCGATGCCGTCCATTACCGGCATCTGGACGTCCATCAGCACCAGATCGACCGGGTTGCCTGCTGGCGCGGTGATATATTCGACCGCCCGCGCGCCGTTTTCGACCGTCACGACCGCGTGCCCCAGCCGCCGGACGATCTCCGCCAGCAGGTAGCGGTTGACGTCGTTATCCTCCGCAACCAGCACGGTCATCGGCGGTCGCCCGCCAGCGTCCGGCGGCGTGCCGCCGACGCCAGCCTCGCTCTCTTTCGCGCCAGCGACCTCCGGCGCGTCGGGCAACGGAATGTCGAACCAGAAACGCGATCCCTCTCCGGGCCGGCTGGCGACCTGGATCGTGCCCTGCATCGATTCGACCAGCATCCTGCTGATGCTGAGGCCAAGCCCCGTGCCGCCATAGCTGCGGGTGGTCGATGCGTCGGCCTGGACAAACGGTTCGAAGATCGCGTCGAGCCGGTCGCTGCGGATCCCGACGCCGGTGTCGGTCACCTCGAACCGCCACAGATCGCCCTCCACGCGGGACGCGCAGATGCAGACCGAGCCGGTACGCGTGAATTTCACCGCATTGCCGACCAGATTGGTCAGCACCCGCTGCAGCCGCGCCGGATCGCCGATCACATGGCCGGTCGGAGCGTTCAGCTGGATCGACAGGGCGTGCGTGCGTGCCTCTGCCGCGAACAGCCCGGCTACGGTCTGCAACAACTGCCGCGGTTCGAAGGCGATCGCCTCCGGATTGCCATGCCCGCCCTCCAGCTTCGAAAAGGTCAGCACGTCGTCGACGATGTCGGACAGCGTGCGTCCGGCGGTTTCGAGCGAGTCGAGATGCCGCATCCGTTCCGCCCGGTCCGGCGTGTCGCGCAACAGCTGTACCGCCGCGAGGATCGACGTCAGCGGGGTACGGATTTCATGGCTGATCGTCGCGGTAAAGGTGGCCTTGGCCGCCAGCGCACGCTCCGCCTCCTCGCGTGCGGCGCGCAGGTCGGTCATAGCCGCGACATGTTCGGTAACGTCCTGAAACACGCCGAACAGGCCGACGATCCCCGCCCCCGGCGCGCTTTCCGCCTGACCGCGCGACCGAACCCAGCGGACCTGACCATCCGGCCGGACGACGCGGGCATCGAATTCGAACGACCCGCCATTGGTGATCGCCGTGGAAATCCAGTCGCGTACCTTTTCCCGGTCGTCGGGATGATAATGGCGGATCGCGGTGGCGATACCCGGCTCGCGCGCGCCCTCAAGGCCGTGAATGCGAAACACTTCGGGCGACCAGAACAACCGCCAGTCGGCAAGGTTCAGCCGCCAATGGCCGATACCCGCCGCGCTTTCGGCCATCGCCAGCAGCCGCTGTTTCTCCTCCAGTTCATCGAACGAGGTCGCCACCTCCTGCTCCGCCGCGCGCCGGTCGGCGATGTCGCGGATCGAACCGATCACCTCGGCATGGGCGGGATCGTCACTGACCAGCCGGAATGCGCCCTCCAGCCACAGATAGCGCCCGTCGCTGTGCCGCATCCGGTAGCGGACGACCGCACTGCCGCCGGTCGGGCTGAGCGCCGCCAGGCATCGCCGCACCCGATCGCGATCGTCGGGATGGATCAGCTGGAACGGACTTTGCCCCAGCAATTTTTCCGGCGCATAGCCCAGCAGCTGCTGCGCCCCCGACGACGCGTAACGCCGCAGGCCGTCCGGCCCCAGCCGCACGATCAGGTCGGTCGAATGGTCGGCCAGCAATCGCAGATGCCGTTCATTGTCGCGTATCTCCCGCAGCGCCAGCCATTGTTCGTAGACCAGCGCGGCGACGGGAAAGGCGGTCAGGGCAAAGGCACCGACGAACAGCTGGAGGTAGAGGATGCGGTCCGGCCCGGACACCAGAAGGTCGGAGATCGGCCCCAGTTCCCGCAGGGTGCAGACGGTCGCGACGGTGGCGACCGTTATCGTCGAGGCCGCCGCCCCGGCGAACCGGTACAGCAACGCGGAAAACACCCCGCAGGGCAGGAGCAGGAACAGCACCGGATAGCTGTTCATCGTAAACAACAGCACGGTCAGGGCACCGGTCAGCGCGACCACCAGGATGATTGCCGGCGACAGGACGTCGAATTCCTCCGACAGTGCGCGACGCGTCGCCTTCAGCGCGGGCAGCAGTACGATCAGGCCCATCGCGTTGGCGGCAAACCACTGCACCGCGGCCAGGCTGGTGACGGTGCCGAACGTCAGCAACCGGAACTGGATGAACAGCGCGGTAATCAATGTCGCCCCGGCCAGCGCGATCAGCATGATCGTCGCATATCCGCGCAACAGCCGGGGATCGGGATGGGCCAGCCGGATCGTGGACGCGACGACGGTGATGCCGATTAGGTCGATCAGGCCATAGCCGACCACCGATGCCGTGTCCGGGTAGCGGCACAGGTTCGCCAGCATGAGCGCGGCGCCGGTAACGCCCAGCAACGGCAGCCATTGCGCGCGGGGACGGCGGATCAGCGTGGCGATGGCGATCGGATTGGCCACCCACATCAGCTCGGCACCCCCGAACCAGTGTTCGGCGCACAGCATGACGACGGCGAGGGCATAGATCAGCACGCCATAGCCGACC
>CAJYRU010000168.1 GCA_913777295.1 uncultured Sphingomonas sp.
CACCGAGCCGGATCGACATCGGCAGAAACGCAATGGCGGCATACAGCAACAGCGCTCCGGCGGTGGCAAGTGCCCCCCAGGCCTGTAGCTGTGCAGACCCGGTGGCGGAGCGGAAATCGCTTACCCAGCGCACCAGGACCAGGTCCGCCAGCCCGGCGAACAGCAACGAACAACCGATCGCCAGTCCGGCGTATAAGGGGGCGACCCCGCAGATTTCGGTCATGAAGAACGTGAAGTAGAGGTCACTTGCGGCCCAGAGGAGCGTCTTTCCGCCATGGGCGGCGCCGTAGGTCCAGGCCAGCGCACGGTCCGACGTCGCGCCCTTGGCGGGTAACGCGCGACGTTTTCCCATCGGGTCGTTCTCCTATCCCGCGGGGCCAAGTTCCCGCCGTGCCGCCTCCAGATCGGCACGGAACCGCGACGATCCGTGCAGAACGGCGACGATCGCGGCCGCAGCCTGCCGCCCGGCCTCGACTGCGCTGACGCTGTGCGCGCCGCAGATGACGCGGCTATTACCATATTCGCGGCCACGTTCGAGGATCGCATCGGCGTGAGCGGGCCGAAGCTCGGCGAGGACGAGCGCGACGGACGTTCCCCAGCTGGTATGGCCGGACGGATAGTCGAAGCTGTGCGACAGCTGGACCGTGTCCTCGCAGACCGGCCCGGCGTCGCGCAGGAACGGACGTCGCCGTGCGTAGATCGGTTTGACGGCGTTCACCGCAGCGGCGACGTCCGGTCGCATGACGATCAAAAGATGCGCCAGCGCCGGATAGCGCTCGGGCGTCAGCGGCAGGCCCATGGCCGGCGCATAGTCGCGCATGATCGCTTGGGTTCCCTCGTCGACGTCGGCGGTCGCCATGCGCCAGCGCGCGCTGCCGACGTCGAGGCGTCCGATGCGGAACATGGCGCGGTCGCGCGCTTCCAGGGGAGATCCGGGCGTTGGCGGTGGCGGGAGGAAGCGGCGCAGATCGACGCCGTCACCGCTCAGATAACGCTGGGGCGGATCGGCCCGCGCCGTCGTCACCCCGGCCAGCGTCAGCGACAGCAGCGAAAGGGCAAAGCGCATCATGACAGGAAGAACTGACGCTTGAAGGCGAACATGTCCTTGAGCAGGCAATATTCGGGATTGCCCAGCGTGATGATCGGCGCGCGGCGTGCGATCATCACTTTCCATGCCGCCAGCGAACGACGCCAGGCATCAACCTCTTCCGGAGTCAGCGGGGCGACCTGATAGGCGAGCGTAATGTGGAAGCGGTAGCGATCGTGATCGGGCTCGCGAATGCCGGTCACCTCGGCCAGCCGGTCTCGCAGCCGGCGCAGCCGCGCCTCCATCGCGTCGTCGGCGGGCAGCAGCCGCACCGTCAGCGGGGTCTCGCCGGCGGGTGGCGGCTCCATGTTGACCCGCATCCGGTACGGCCCTGCCTCGTCGCCGAGACGGAATGCACGTAGCCGCTCGCCCAGGATGCGATCACAATCCGCCATCGGCAGGTCGAGCGGCACGCCGGCTGGCCACAACGGATAGCGCCGGGCCTTGTCGTTCGCGGTTCCAAAAATCGTCATGTGATAACTTGACGGCGGCAAGGCGGTCACCTTGCGCGCCCATGGCTCGCCCGGCAGCGCGCGATAGACGTCGAGCAGCGCGTCGAACGCTTCCGACCCCGCACCCTGCTGGGGCAGGTGGCAGATGATCGTATTGCCCGCGAACGGCAGTACCCGACCATCGGCGGCAAACTTGCGGCCGACATCGGGTGGCCGCCGGTCGGCCGCCCCCCCTCGTGAAGCGGCAAGGCCCGCCAGTGCCAGTCCGCTCCCCTTCAACATCATTCTCCGCGTCGTCATAGCTTCACCTTCGCGCCCACCAGGATCTGCCGCGGCAGCTTCCAGGTCGATTGCAGCAACTCCTGATCCCGGCCGTAGCGTTGCTCGATCCCCTGTTTCGTCAGGTTCAGCGCGTCGAAGCTGACCGTGAACCCCGGCGTGATGTCATAGGACAGCTGGAGATCGACATTGTTCGTCGGCTGCTGGAACCGGTTGGCGTAGAAGCCGGTCGGGGTGAAATTGGGGAAACGATCGTCCCACAACCGGCTGAGATGATTCCAAGCGAGGCGGCCGTGCGCCGCCCCCTTGTCGTAGGACAGCGCCGCGTTGAAGATCCGCGCGGGCTGGTTGGGCAGGTTGTTGAAGACCCGGACCGATTGATCGGTCAGCGTGATCGGGAAATAGGCGCGCCCGAACGAGGCGTTGCCGCTGACCGCGAAGCCGTCGAGCGGCGCGGGCAGGAAGCTGAGATCATAGGATGCGCCGAACTCGACGCCGTAGGCGCGCACGGTTCGATCGGTGTTGCGAGCCTGCGTCACCAACACCGGCACGCCCACGCCCTGCACCGTCTCAAGGGTGCCGAAGGTGAAGACGTCGTCATTGATCCACTTGTAATAGGTGGCGACGCTGATGATCCCGCGACCATTATCGATATACCAGTCATGCCCGATGTCGAGATTGGTCGCGCGGCGCGGCTTCAGGTCCGGATTGCCGGTGGTCAGCGTCGGCGGGTTGCTGATCGTGTTGAGGACGCCGCCCCGCAGTGACGAGGCCCCGAAGCTCGGACGACTGACCGTCATGCTGGCACCTACGCGGAGCTTGCTGGCGTCACTGGTATTGAGCACGGCCGAGATGGATGGCAGGACGTTGGTGTAGCTGTTGCGCGCCGAGACGGGCGCATAGACGCCGTTGGTCGCCTGGGTGCTGCTCGATCCCGTCTGGGTATGTTCGACGCGGATGCCGCCTGCGACGAACAGCGAGTCCGTGCGATACTGTGCCTGTACGAACCCCGCCGCGACATCCTCTCTGGTGCTATAAGTACCGCCGGCCTGCGCGGCGGTGTCGATGGTTGCGGTGGCACCAGCACGCGCTGCGGTGAACAGGGCGTCGACCTTGCCCGGGTCGATCGTGGGGATCGGCGTATCACAGACGAAGCCGCAGAGCGTGCCGCTGGC
>CAJYRU010000169.1 GCA_913777295.1 uncultured Sphingomonas sp.
CGAAGGGCGCCCTATTCGACGACGGGCATCAGCTCTCGGCACTGATCGGGCGTCCGACCACCCCGCTTGCTCAGACCGTCAAGATGGTGCTTGCCTGATCCTCTAGGCCGGAGGCGACATCGTCGCGGTCCGGCCTTCATCTATGTGGAAAACCCATGTCCGCTTGGTCCCCTCGTATTCTCAGCGTTCTGCGCATCGTGGCCGCCCTCCTGTTCATGGAGCACGGCTTCATGAAGCTGTTTCACTTTCCGATCGCGCAGCCCGGCGTGCCCGATCCGCTGCCCATGCTCTTGGTGGTCGCCGCAGTGATTGAGATCGCGCTTGGCATTCTCGTGACGCTTGGTCTGTTTACCCGGATCGCGGCATTCATTGCGTCGGGTGAGATGGCTGTTGCCTATTTTATCGGCCATCTTCCGTCCGGGTTCTGGCCAGGCGTCAACGGCGGTAGCGAGGCAATCCTCTACTGCTTCGTGTTTTTCTATCTCGCTTTTGCTGGCGCAGGCGCGTGGAGCGTCGACGCGGTGATCTTCAGGGGACCGGCCAATCACGCATGATTTCTGTTCTGGATTCTGCCGGCCGCCACTGACCCATTCCATATGGCCAACGTCAAACGATGGAATGCTGGACTGCCATCCTTCGAGTGAGTCTTACTCCTGCGGAAGTCCAGCGCTGCTGCCAGGCATCAACCTGAACGAATGGCCGAAGTTGGTAAGCGGGCAGGGGGCGTTTAATGACCGATTGTGGGTCTTCGTTGTTTCAGGACGCTCGTTTGCTTTCGCCCGCAGTGCTCAGGTTCTGCCCCTTTACGTCGCGTGAGGCTGGCAGACCCAACAGCCAGGTATGGCATCGGGTGTATTAGCGATCTGCCAGATGCGACCTGATGGCAGCTCACTGATGCCGATGACGGCAAGCGAGAGGTCGCAGACGACGACGGCTTGTGGGATGGGTTCAACTCCTGTCTATGTCGTGCGGGATCGGCAATCCCAAGCAATTGTTCAGGGTTGTGACCGATGGGAAGGGACCCTTGCTCCCTATCGGTTTCCAGACCCCCAGGGGACGGGCTCCCGTCCGCACACCTTCATACCATCATGACATCAGACTGGAGAGGGGGGCGCGGCTATCGGGCCGCGCCCATTGTCTTTTTAGAAGCCGACCCGCACCGATAGCGAGGTCGTCCGGGCATTGATCGCGCGGGCCCGCACAATGCCGTTGGTCGGGATCACCCCATCCTCGGCCTCGGTAAAGCCTAGGGCATTGAACAGGTTGTTGCTGTTCAGCGATACCAGAATGCGATCGGTGGCGCGGAACTGCACGAAGGCATTGACCGTCGTGTATCCGGGCAGCTTCAGCTGGTTGGTATCCTGCGCATAGCTACTGGTCGTCCCGATCACGTTCGCGCCGATCGTGAAGCGGTCCAGATCGACCTGCGGTGTCGCCTGGAAGATCAGTCGGGCCTGGCGGCGCGGGGTGTTGCCGACCACGCCTGGGTTGAGCGCATCGCTGACGATCTTGGCATCGGTCCAGGTCGCCCCGCCGGTCATGTTGAACGGGCCGACGCTATACGCCCCGTCCAGCTCCAGGCCATAGGCGCGATATTCGCGGTCAATGAAGACCTGGCGCGTCGCCTCGTAATTCTGCTCCTCGGTGCGTGCCCAGAAGCCGGTCAGGTTCACATACATGCCGTTCTTGCGGTATTTCAGGCCCAGTTCCGCTTGGCGCACATAGTCGACGGCGGCATCCCGGTTGATCAGATGGCCGTCGGTCGTGCTGACTGCCGGACCGAATAACAGCCGGTCGGCATTGGCGCGTGCACCCCGGCTGTAGCGGACGAACATCGCGAACGGCTCCGACACGCGGAAGTTGATGCCCGACGAATAGGACAGATAGTGCCAGCTGTAATCGACCGGTGCCGGGCTGGTCAGCGGGATCACCGCCACGCGCTGCTCGGCGGCTGAGATCACGCCGTCGCCGTTCATGTCGCGGGCAACGGTGCCCACGCGACCGCCGCCTAGGTCCGCTCCAAAGATCGAGCCCTGCGCACTCCCGAAGTCGTAGCGGACGCTGGCGCCCAGTGCGAACCGCCCGATCTTGTAGTTCAGCGAGCCGAACGGGGCGTTGACGTTATAGTCGACGCGGTAGCTGCGGCGACAGCAATTGCCGAAATAGGCCGCGCCAAAGCCATAATAGCCGTTCTGCGTCTGAGGCACGCCCGCCGCATTGACCACATCGACCAGCGCCGCGCGTCCATCGCCGCGCACGTCCATCAGCGTCGAGGTCCACAGCCAGTCGGTGTCGATCGTCTGGCGCGACTTGTAGAAGCCAGCGGTGGTGGTCAGCTCGCCCTTGCCGATGTCATAGACGCGGCTGGCGCGCAGATCGTTGGTGACATTGTCCAAGCTGTTCAGCTTGGTGTCGAACACCACCACCTGCGCCAGCAGGCCGTTGCCGTTCAGCCCCGACGGGTTCGCGATCGCCTGGCCGCTATTCGGCCCGCTCGCATAGCGCAGGGTCGACCCGGCACCGCCCAGCGCGGTTGCGATGCTTGCGGCGCTGTCGACATTGGACGGGAAGTTCGAGATGAACCGGCCCGAGACATCGGCATAGCGGAAGCGGTCGGTCACGGTCCAACCTGACACGTCGAAGCGCGTCTCGACCCCGAAGGCGTTGACCACCGGATGCTGGCCGTCGCGGACATCGTCGACCACCGGGTTGTTCTGTCCGTCCAGCGTCACGTTGCTGGTGTCGTAGCGCGACAGTAGCGCGTCGCGGGCGATGTCGAAGCCGGGCAGCTTCACGTAACGCGGATCAGTGTTCGTGCCCGTCACGCGCACTGGGTTGGGCAGATAGCCCGCCGAGCGGTCGTTAAGGAACTTGCCATAGAAGCGAATATAGCCGCCGCTGAACTCCTTGGTGATGTTCAGCTTGATCTGGCCGCCCTTGGTGCCGTCATAGCCAACCCGGCGCGGCCCCTCGCCCTGGTGATAGAAGCCACCGATATGAAAGCGCACCGTGTCGGACAGCTTGGCACCATAATCGAAGTCGAGCCGATATTCGCCATAGTTCAGGCCAGCGGTCGCCATGATTGCACCACCCGGCACTTCGCCGGTCTTCGAGATCATGTTGATGACCCCGCCGGGCGAGTTGGACGAGAAGGTCGAGGCCGAACCGCCGCGGATCGCGTCGACCGACGACACGTTCATGTCGGCGCGCAGGAAGATGTCGGCATTGCCGAAGGTGATGTCGCCGAATTCGAGCACCGGCAGGCCGTCTTCCTGCAGTTGCAGGAACTTGGCCCCGCCCGAGGCAATCGGGAGGCCGCGGATCGAGATATTGGCGTTGCCGTCACCGCCAGAGCTTTCAGAGCGGATACCTGGGATGTTACGGAAGATTTCGGCGGTCGAGCGCGGTGCCACCTTTAGGATTTCGGCCGCGCCGAGCGAGCTTGTCGAGATGGCGCTGTCGAGTCGGTCGCGCCCCCGTGCAACGGCAGTGACGACCACATCCTTATTGGCTGCGCTCTTTTCTGTAGGTTTGTCAGTCTGTACGGTTTGAGCGTGGACGTGCGCCGGAACCACCAGCGCGAATGGCATGGCCGAGATCAACAGCTTTTGACGAAGCACTTTATCCCCCCTTTTTTGATAGGGGGGTGCTTACCATACTGGCCTTTGCA
>CAJYRU010000170.1 GCA_913777295.1 uncultured Sphingomonas sp.
TGCGGACCAGCCCGCCCTCGGCCTCGAAATTGGTCGATCCGCCATCGGTGGGGGCGCTGCCCTGCAATTCGCCGGTATAGCTGCGGAACCGCGGACGCAGGACGAAATTGATGACCTTCTGATCCGAACGATAGCCGAATTTCAGGGCGACTTCCTCGGGCAGGATGTCGACACGCAGGATCGCTTCGGTGGGCAGGTCGCGAATTTCCTGGAACCCGGCCGAGCGGCGGCCATTGACCAGGAAGACCGGCGCTCCGCCGCGCACCGACTGCAACTGCGGGCCCAGTTCGGTTACCAGTTCCGCGACCGAGCTTACGCCATAGGAGCGGATGTCGCGCGGGGAGAGCTGGAGTTCGGGCTTGATGTCGCCGGGTACCGATCCGGGAGGCGGACGGCCGGTGACGACGATCTCTTCTGCTTCGCTTTCAGTGTCAGTGCCGCCGGCACCGCCCGACCCGGGTTCGGCGGGTTCGGGCGTCTGCGCCTGTGCGGTCGTGGCGGGCGCGGCTGGGGCGGTCTGTGCCGCCAGCGCGCCCGGCGCGGTTCCCAGGGCCAGTACCAGTAACGTCCACCGCGCCATGCGCATTCCTTCCAAACCCTGCCCGCGACGATGCGGGAACAGGGGCAATAGGGTCCAAATGTCGCATAACTATCGCGGCGGACGAAAATATCCGGCGCGGATCTACCGCTTCAGCAGATAGTTCAGCCGCGCCCCGGCGATCGGGCGGTCGCGATCGTCCTGCCATGCGGTGGCGGTGACGTTGGCGATCCGCCCGCCCAGTCGGGTGACGGCCCCGGCGGCAAAGGTCGTCCGCCCGCGCCCGCCGCGCATATAGTCGATCGTGACGTTGATCGGCTTGATGACCGTATCCTCCTCCCTCAGCGCGGCGCGCAGCGCCACCCAGGCGGCCATTTCCAGCATCCCGCCGATCGCCCCGCCATGCAGGAAGCCGGGTCGGCCGAGCAGGTCGTCGGCAAAGTCCATCGTCACGATCGGATGGCCGGTCGCATCGGCTTCGAAGCGCAGGCCGAGCAGCTCGGCATAGGGCGAGACGATCATGCCCAACCGTCCATCAGCATGAACGTGCCCGCGACATGCGCGACCGGATCCTGCGGATCGCCGTCATGGGCGATGCCGCGCACGAACGCGACCTGCCGCGCGACGCGGTAGCATTCGCCGCGCCCGACCACCGTCCGTCCCGGCGCGGCGGGCCGCAGATAGTCGAGCCGCAGGTCGAGCGTGGCATGGGGCAGGAACGCGCCGCGCTTCAGCCACACGCCGACGCTGGTCGCCATGTCCATCAGCGTGACGATCGGCCCCGATGCCAGCACGCCGCGTGCCGGATCCCCGACCAGGTCGTCCCGGAACGGCAGCAGCAATTCGCACCAGTCGGCGCCGTGCGCCTGATACCCGATGCCCAGGCGCGAGCCATGCCCGCCGATGCGGGCGGCGAAGAAACGGGCCGGATCGAAACCGGGTGGAACGGCGGGGGCGGTCATCGCCCGGGTCATAGGGCGGAACCGGGACGGATTGAAGCGGCCAAGCATAACAGCCTTGTAACTAGGGGCGATGGGCGCGGGGCCATAGGGTGGCCGGTGCGGCGCGGGACCGTCGCGTCAGGGGGGAGTGGACATGCCGATCGTCACCATCGCGATGGCGGAGATCGTCGAACTGGGCACGCAGGTCGCCACAAGCGGTGCGATCCGCGCGGCGGAGGCATCGGGCGACCAGGTGTTCGAATATATCATCGCCGTCGCCATGCTGGTGTACGAGATGTATCCGAACTGAGATGCCGGCCCCGATCGACGACCGGTTGCGCGACGCGATCGCGGCGGCGCGGGTCCGGTCGCTTGCCGCTGGGCGCGAATGGGCCGACGATGCGGCGGTTCGGGCGGTAACCGCGCGCTTCGCCGATGCGACGACGCTGGCCGAGGGAGAGGCCGCGGCGCGCGCATTGGTCGAGGATGCGGGGTGGGTGACGGCGCTGCTGGCGCCCTGGATCGCGCGACTGCAGGGCGATCCGCTGTTCGAACCGCCGTTCAAGAGCCAGCGTGACCCACTGCGCACCGGCATGGTGCTGGCGGAAACCCCGGTGGCGAGCGTGACGATGGCGGCTATCGATCCGTTCGCGCCGGCGGCGCGGGTGTTGCCCGACACGATTGTCGTCGGCGGGCGGGTGTCGTGGACCCGCTATCTGCGCGGCGGGGAGGCCCGGCTGTGGCGATGGCGCGCGGACCGGATCGACGATGGCTGGCATGGCGACATCGCGGTGCCGGCGCGGCCGCTCGGCGTACAGCCGCTGGGCGATGGCGCGGTGGTGCGGTTGGAGGGACGCAGCGACGCGATGCTGCTGGTCGAACCGGCGACGCCGGTCGTGTCGGTAACGATCACGCTGCGCCAGAGCGCTGCGCCCTTCATGCGCGAATATGACCGCCTGTCCGGTGCGCTGGTCCGCGTGGCGACGCTGGACGATGGCGCGGCGCGCAGCACGATGCTGCTGACGCTGCTGCGTGAACTGGGGCAGGGGGACGCGGAGGTGTTCGATGCGCTGTCCCGCGATCCGGCCTTCTTCGTCCGCTGGGACGCGATGCGCGAATGGCTGGCGACCGATGCGCGTGCCGCGCTGCCCCGGTTGCGTGCGATGATCGATGACCCGCATCCCGACATCCGCGCCGCAGCCCGCGCGATGCTGCCGGTGGTCGAGGCGCGGCTGGAGCCGGCATGGCCCGCCTGATCGATCCGGGCGACGGGGACGCAATCGGGCTGGACGATCTGGTCGACCTGCTCGCCACTGCGCCGGTCGATGTGCGCGATGAGGATGCGTTCGCCTCGCTCGGGCCGGCACTGGCCCGACTGGGGCGCAACCGGGCCTTTCTGGGCGAACTGGCGCTGGCCGAACTGAAACAGCGATGCCGGGGACAGGTCGACGGCAATGCCTATGGCGCACAGGTGCTGCTGCTGCGCCCGCCCGATGGCCGGTTCGTGCTGCGCGCCAATTTCTGGCCGGCGGAACAGGACCGGGCGCTTCGGGCCGGCGGGCGCGGGGCCTATTTCTACGACCTGCCGCACGACCATAATTTCCCGTTCCTGACGATCGGCTATCATGGTCCGGGCTATTGGAGCGACGACTATCGCTACGACGTCACCGCGATCGACGGCTGTGTCGGGGAGGCGGCGGGGCTGCGCTATGTCGGGCGGTCGCGGCTCGATCCGGGCAAGATGCTGCTGTACCGGATGCGCGACGACGTGCATGTCCAGTTGCCGCCCGATGCGTTTTCGGTGTCGCTCAACATCCTCGGCTATGATGCGGCGCAGCCGTGGCTCGACCAGTATCGCTTCGACATTCGTGGCAACACCATTGCGCAGGTACTGACCTCTACCCCGGCGGAGGCGCTGGTGACGCTGGCGGTCGGGGCCGATGTGCCAGACGCGCTGGATCTCGCCGAAGCCTTCGCGACGGGGCATCCATGCGACCGGATGCGGATCACCGCAATCGACGCGCTGGTCCGCTCGGGCCCCGATCCGGCAGGAGCGCTGCACCGGGCCACGGGGGATGTGTCGCGGCGCGTGGCGACCCATGCGCGGCGCCTGCTTGCACAGATCGATCCGGATCGGACCCGGTTGGCGTAACGGGTGGTGGCGGGGCGGGTAAGGCTGTCGTCGATGCAGGTTGTCGCCGTCCTCGATCCGGTTCCGGCGCTCGTCGTCCCGGCGCGGCGGCGCGGCATCGAACTGCGCGCGCTGGACGAGGCTCCGCAGGCTCCCGTTCGTCTCGCCCGTTGGCGACCGGGCGAGGGGTGCGCGCCGGGGCGGCTGCACATGGTCCGCGCGGGGCAGTGCTCGGTTCGGGCGATGTTGCTGGTCGAGGATGCCGATGCGCTCGCCGCCGGGCTGGAGGCCGGCGCGGACGATGCGGTACTGGAACGCGCGCACCCGGTCGAAATCATTGCGCGGATGCGCGCGCTGTTGCGCGGCGCGCGCCACGACGGGCTGCTGACCATCGGCGACCTGACCATCGACCGGGCCGCCCGCCGGGCGTGGCGCGGCGGCGTGGCGCTGCACCTGTTGCCGCGCGAATATGCGGTGCTGGACTATCTGGCCGATCATGTCGGCACCACGATTTCGCGCGACATGCTGTTGCGAGCGGTGTGGGACCGCGCGTTCGATCCCGGCACCAATGTCGTGCAGGTGCAGATGTCGCGGCTGCGCGCCAAGCTGGATGCAGCCGGCCCGCCGCTGCTGCATACCGATCGCGGGCGCGGCTATCGGCTGGGCGATCCGCCATGGCGCGCCTGACCTGCGGCGGATAGACAGGTCCCCAAACGAAACGGGATGGAGGGGGTGCCGCATG
>CAJYRU010000171.1 GCA_913777295.1 uncultured Sphingomonas sp.
ATGGCACCGGCATCGTCAGCGTGAGGCGGTTGCTTGAGCGGCCTCTTGGGTCCGTTCGCTGGCAAGCCAGAACGCCCGATCACGGGCTGATCCTGCCCGTAGCGGCCAGTTCCAGCCCCTGAAACTCCCACCTGGGATCATAGGCGCGATGTTGCGCCAAATGCATGGTCAAAACGCTCGTGATCACGGCACTGGGCAACCAGAACAGAGGAGTGTCTGGGATCCCCTCTCGAACTCAATGCGATCCCGCTGGAGCCGGCCTAACGTGGAGAGTAGGGCATGACGAGCGAAACCACCGAACGCGGTCTGAAGGTCTGCGCCGAGATGATGGGCGAGGATCGCGCGGCCGAGATGCGCGCCGGCCTCACCGGCAATCATTTCGGAACGGCGATCGGACAACTGGCCGTCGATTATGCGTTTGGCGACGTCTGGGCGCGCGACGGGCTCGCCCGTAAGCAGCGCAGCTTGATCGTCATCGGCATCCTGATCGCGCAGCGCCAGGTCGCCGAACTCAAGAACCATGTGCGCATCGGGATCGCCAACGGCCTGACGCCGGGCGACCTTGAGGAAGCGTTGATCCAGGCCATTCCCTACACCGGCTTTCCCTGCGTCGCGTCGGCGATGAGCGCGGTGATCGAGGTGCTGCGCGAACTTGGCCTCGATACGGCCACTCGGACCTCGGAAGAGCGCGGGATGCTGTAGTCGCTTACCCGCATCGCGGGTGTGATGTCGCTGCGCTTCGGTTTCGCCGATGGCGGTCGCGGCTTATCGTGCGCGGCCGAACACCGAGGGAGCGAATGCGATGGCCACGGATACGGGTTTGACGCCGCCGCCGCCGCATGTGCCGCCCGAGCGAATAGTCACCTTCGACATCTACGATCTGCCGGGGTCTGACGAGGACGTCCAGCTTGCCTATCGCGCGTTCCAGCAGGGGGCGCCGCCGATATTCTGGACGCCGCACAATGGCGGCCACTGGGTCGCGACGCGCGCGGAGCATATTGAGGCGATCCAAAAGGACACCGCGACCTTTTCCCACCAACGGATCACGCTGCCGCGAATGCCCGACAGCGTACCGAAGCAGATCCCGCTTGAACTCGATCCGCCCGAGCACGCGCCCTATCGCCGGCCGTTGATGCAGGCGCTGCTGCCCAGGGTGGTCAACGCCATGGAGCCGGCGGTTCGTGCGCGCGCGATCGAATTGATCGAACCGCTCGTCGCGCGTGGGGCGTGTGAGTTCGTCGACGACTTTGCCGGCATCTTTCCCGTTTCGGTCTTTCTCGAACTGGTGGACATTCCCCAGCACGACCGCGAAACCCTGCGCGAGTTGGCGGAGCGATCGGTGCGCGCGAGCGACAATGACGTTCGAATGTCGTCCTTCCACGATCTCGGCGCGTATCTTGCGCCGGTCGTCATCGCGCGGCGCGAGCGGCCCGGTAGTGATCTGCTGAGTGCGATCGTCACCGTCGAGATCGACGGTAAGATGATCCCTTTCGACAAAGCGATGTCGTTCGCCATGCTGGTGATGTTCGGCGGCCTCGATACGGTTGCCTCGATGCTGGCCTTCATCGCACGGTTTCTGGCGATGCACGACGACGTTCGGCGGCAGATCGCCGCACGTCTGGACGACGCGGCATTCCTGCGCCACGCGGTTGAGGAATTGCTGCGCCGGCACGGCCTGGCCAATACGGCGCGCGTGCTCACCCGCGACGTCGAACTGGACGGTGTGATGCTGAAGGCGGGGGAGATGATCCTGCCGCCCAACATGCTGGTGGGCCTGGACGAGCGGAAGGTGAGCGATCCGACCACGGTCGATCTGTCGCGTCCGTTTCCGATCCGTCACGCCGTGTTCGGCAATGGCCACCATACATGCCCGGGCGCGGTGTTGGCGCGGCGCGAGATCCAAGTATTCCTTGAGGAATGGCTCGGCCGTATTCCTGAATTCCGGATTAGGCCGGGCAGCCGCCCGATTGCGGCGACGGGCATGGTGAACGGTATCGTAAAGCTCGAACTTGAATGGGATGGTGCAGGATGAATGGCGGCGAAATTCTGGTCGACACGCCCGAAGACGGCGTACGGCGACTGACGCTGAACCGCCCCGAAGCGCTGAACGCCTTCACATGGTCCATGTATCAGGCGCTGCTCGACGCACTGGCCGAGATCGGCGACGATCCTTCGGTTCGGGCAGTCATTCTGACGGGAAGCGGACGGGGCTTTTGCTCTGGCCACGATCTGCGCGCCGCCGGTGTCAATCCGCACGCGCGCGCGGATCGCGGCAAGGTCTACAACAATCGGCACAGCGTGTCGGCGCTCGGCCGCATTCCCATCGCGATGCGAGGGCTGCCGCAGCCGATCATCTGCGCCGTCAACGGCGTCGTCGCAGGCGTCGGTTACACGCTGGCGCTAGCGTCTGACATGACGATCGCTGCGCGTTCGGCGAAATTCGTCAACACCATCCACAATGCGGCGACCGGGGCCGAGCTGGGTCTGTCCTACATGATGTCGCGCGCAGTCGGCAGCCAGCGCGCGGCCGAACTGCTGCTTACCGCGCGGCCGGTGCTGGCGGAAGAGGCGGAGCGGATTGGCCTGATCCTGCGCGCGGTCGATGACGAACGAGTGATGGAAGAGGCACTATCTATCGCCCGCGCGGTGGCCGCCAACGTACCCCTCGGCATTGCGCTAACCAAGCAGTCGCTGTGGTTGAACCAGAGCGCGGGCAGCCTTGAGGCTGCGATCGAGCTAGAGGCGCGGGCCGTGCAGATCGCGCAGTCGACTGCGGATGCTGCCGAAAAGCGCAGCGCCTTCATCGAAAAACGGTCGCCTCTCTTCACTTGCGAATGACGCGGCAATAGGTGCGGAACGCAATGCGATCCGCCCTATTGCCGCCGGGGATCAGTCGAACCGGACGTGGATCGCCTGTGGCCCGCGAAGCGCCATGCCGCACACCTCGGGCGGTGGGAAGTCGGGATCCAAGCGCAGCCGCGGCAATCGGTCGAGCAGCGCGTTGAGGGCGTTCACCATCTCGAGCCGCGCCAGATGCTGGCCGATGCATATGTGCGGACCATAGCCGAACGCCGCATGATTGCGCGTCGCACGGCTGATGTCGAACTCGTCGGGACGTTCGAACACCTTTTCGTCACGATTGGCCGATGCGAGGAATACCAGCATGTGATCACCCGGATTAATCGTCACGCCGCCCAGTTCGACGGTTTCGACCGGGGTACGCGAGACGCCGGGCACGGGGCAGTTCCAGCGTAGTCCCTCCTCAATCGCCTTTGGCACCAGCGTCCGATCGGCCTTCACGTGCTCGAACTGGTCAGGGTGCGTGAGCAACGCCGTCAGCACGCTCGAAAATCCGTTGAAGCTCGTGTCGCCGCCTGCATTCATGAGCTGCCGAAAGAAAGAGATCACGACATTTTCGGGCAGTCGTTCGCCGTCGACCTCAGCCGTGGCGATCGTCGACATGAAGTCGCCTTCACGCGGGTTGTCGCGGCGATCCTGGACGACAGCGGTCAGATAGTCTTTCAGCTTGGTCGTGGCGTCCATACCGTGTTCGGTGTCGAAGGTAATCGCGATCTGACCGAAGGCCAGTTTGTGGAAGATCTCGCGATCCTCGATCGGCAGGCCCATAAGCTCGTGAATGAAGTGAAATGGAAAGTGGAGCGTGAATTCGCTGATAAGCTCGGCGCGCCCGCGACCCTCGAACCCGTCGATCAGATCGTTGATCATGCGAGGTATGATTTCCTCGCCCCAGCCGTTGATCATCTTGGGCATGAAAGCTTTTTGGAAAAGATGACGAAACTTCGCATGGTCTGGATTGTCCATGACCG
>CAJYRU010000172.1 GCA_913777295.1 uncultured Sphingomonas sp.
GACCATTATCATCAGGCGGTGGCGGTGGTCGTCGCCGAGACGTTCGAACAGGCGCGCGCCGCCGCCAACCTCGTCCGCGTCGATTATGCGCGCGCCAAGGGGCGGTTCGACCTTGAGCAAGGGCTGAAATCCGCCAAGCCGGCGCCCGGTGACGATGGCAAGCCAGAGGCGCGGGTCGGCGATTTCGAGGGCGCCTATGCCAGCGCGCCGGTCAAGCTCGACGCCGAATATACCACGCCCGACCACAGCCATGCGATGATGGAGCCGTTCGCCTCCACCGCGCGCTGGGACGGGGATCGGCTGACCATCTGGACCTCGAACCAGATGGTCGACTGGGGGCGCGGCGACCTGGCCAAGACGCTGGGCATTCCCAAGGACAGGATCACGCTGCAATCGCCCTATGTCGGTGGTGGATTCGGCGGGAAACTGTTCCTGCGCGCCGATGCGGTGCTGGCGGCGCTGGGCGCGAAGGCGGCGAAGCGGCCGGTCAAGCTCGCCATGGCGCGGCCTATGATGGCCAACAACGCGACCCACCGCCCCGCCACGCGGCAGCGGGTGCGGATCGGCTGTACGCCCGACGGGACGATCACCGCGATCGGCCATGAAAGCGGATCGGGCGACCAGCCGGACGGCGGCCCCGAAGCGGCGGTCAACCAGACGAAGCTGCTCTATGCCGGCGCGAACCGTCTGGCAGCGATGCGCCTCGCGGTGCTCGACCTGCCCGAAGGAAACGCCATGCGCGCACCGGGCGAGGCACCGGGCATGATGGCGCTCGAAGTCGCGATGGATGAAATGGCGGAAAAGCTGGGGATGGACCCGGTGCAGTTCCGCATCCGGAACGACGCGCAGGTAGATCCGGCCAACCCGAACAAGCCGTTTTCGCAGCGCCAACTGGTTCGCTGCCTGACCGAAGGCGCCGAACGCTTTGGCTGGGCGAAGCGCAATGCGAAGCCGGGGCAGGTCCGCGACGGCAAATGGCTGCGCGGGGTCGGCGTCGCATCGGCGTTCCGCAACCATGTGAACATGAAATCGGGCGCGCGGGTGCGGCTGGAGGGCGGTCGGGTCGTCGTCGAAACCGACATGACCGACATCGGTACCGGCAGCTACACCATCCTCGCCCAGACCGCCGCCGAGATGATGGGCGTGCCGGTCGAGGCGGTCGATGTGCGCCTCGGCAATTCCGCCTATCCGGTCTCCGCCGGGTCCGGTGGCCAATGGGGCGCGCCCAACAGCACGGCGGGCGTCTATGCCGCCTGTGTCGCGCTGCGGAGTCAGGTCACGGCGAAGCTGGGTCTAGGCGCGGACGCGGTGTTCGAGGGCGGCAAGGTGACCGGCGGCGGGCGTTCGGTGGCGCTGAGTGACGCCGGCAACCTCAGCGCGGAGGACAGCATCGAATTCGGTGCGCTCGACAAGCAATATGCCTTCGCCACGTTCGGCGCGCATTTCGTCGAGGTCGCGGTCGATGCCTATACCGGCGTGACGCGAATCCAGCGGATGCTGGCGGTCTGCGCCGCGGGGCGGATCATCAATCCGGTGTCAGCGCGCAGCCAGGTGATCGGCGCAATGACGATGGGCGTCGGATCGGCATTGATGGAGGAACTGGCGGTCGATTCGCGCTTCGGCCTGTTCGTCAACCACGACCTCGCCAGCTACGAAGTGCCGGTCCATGCCGACATCCCGCACCAAGAGGTCGTGTTCCTTGCCGAAGCCGATGAAAAGGCCAATCCGATGAAGGCAAAGGGCGTGGGCGAACTGGGCCTGTGCGGTGTCGGCGCGGCGGTGGCCAATGCGGTGTACAACGCGACCGGCATCCGCGTGCGCGACTATCCGATCACGCTGGACAAATATCTCGACAAGCTGCCCGCCATCGCCTGACCTTTGTGCCGAAGGGGGTGGTTCCCCCTTCGGCACAGGGCGGCCGCTGCACCGGAACTGCACATCGCCTGCGCGGAACTTCGTCGCGCTGCGGATCGGCGGTCGATGCCATCGGCCTAATGCGGTTGCTCCTGTTGTCGAGGGGAGCCGCACGATGCGCTTCAGTTTCCTGGTCAAGATCGCCGCGACGGTCGCGCTGGTCCAGTTGTTTCACTGGCTGTTTCCCTATGGGTTCGAAGGGGCGCGGGTCGGAGTACTGGCTGCCGCGTGGCTGGGGCTGTTGGTCGCGGTGCGCCGTGATGTGCGGCATAGCCGGGCCGCATGGGGCGCCGTCGCGGCGGCTGGGCTGTTCACCGGAATCCTGTTCGACGATCCGGGGGTGCTGGCATGGGCGCTGTTCTGGACCGCGCTGTCTGTCGCGGCGCTGCTGCCACGGGTGCGCGGGTTTGACGATGCGTGGCGCTGGGCCGCGCGGTTGCTGGTACAGGGCCTGGGTACACCCGTCGCGCTGTTGTGCGACCTGAAGCATTTGGGGGCGGTGCGCGGTCGTGGGGTGTCGCCGACACGGGTCGCGGCGACGCTGGCGCTGCCGGTGATCGGCGGGATCATGTTCCTCGCCCTGTTCGCCCGCGCCAATCCGGTGATCGAACAGGCGCTCTATACCGTCGCCCTGCCCGGTCCGTGGCAATTGGCGCTGTGGGCGTTCGTCGCAGCGGCGGCGTGGCCCGCCTTTCGCCCGCGCGGTATCGCGCTGCGCCTTGCCGCGCGGCTGCCCGATCCGGAACCGCGGATACCGGGGACGTCGCTGCCGTCGGTGCTGCTGGCGCTCGGCCTGTTCAACCTGCTCTTTGCCGTGCAGAACACGCTGGACATCGCATTCCTGTGGAGCGGGGCGGGGCTGCCCGATGGCGTGAGCGCGGCGGAATATGCCCATCGCGGTGCCTATCCGTTGATCGTCACCGCATGTGCGGCGGGCGTGCTGGCGCTGGCGATGCTGCGGCCGGGCAGCGCCAGTGTGGGCAACGGTGCCGCGCGGCGGCTGGTGACCTTGTGGGTCGCTCAGAATTTGGTGCTGGTCGCCTCCAGCGCACTGCGCACCATCGACTATATCGACGAATCGATGCTGACCGCGTGGCGGATCGCGGCGCTGCTGTGGATGGGGCTGGTCGCGCTGGGGCTGGTGCTGATCGGCTGGCGGATCCTGAGGGCCAAGAGCGCGCGATGGCTGGTCAATGCCAATGCGCTGGCGGCGGGCGTGGTGCTGAGCGTGTGCAGCGTGGTCGATCTGGGAGCGGCGGCGGCAGCCTATAATGTACGGGCGCAGCGGCCCGAGGCGGTCGACCTGTGCTATCTGTGGCATGTCGGCGATGGCGCGTTGCTGCCGGTGATCGAACTGGAGCGACGGCCGATGGACGCGGGCACGCGGCTGCGGGTACGCCAGCTCCGCCAGACCCTGTTCGCCGACCTCGACTGGCGGCAGGCGCATTGGGGCAGCTGGACCCCGCGCGGTGGACGCCGCCTGTCCGCTGCCCGTGCGCAACTAGGGCGGGCGGTCACGATGCCGACCCTCCCGCGCCTGCGCAGCTGCTACGTGCTGGACGCCGAACAGGTGCAATCTTGACGTGCGCCCCGCTGACGCTGATCCCTTGCCCCATGCCGCGCACCATCCTGATCGCCGATGACGACCCGCATATCCGCCAGCTGCTGGCGTTCGCGCTGCACAAGGCCGGGCTGGCATCTGTCGAGGCCGATGATGGCGAGGCAGCGCTGGCCATCGCCGCTGAACAAGCGCCCGACCTGATCGTGCTGGACATCAACATGCCGCGCATGGACGGGATCGAGGTGTGCCGCCGCCTGCGGGCGACCAGCGACGTGCCGATCCTGTTCCTGTCGAGCCGCGATGACGAGATCGACCGCGTGCTGGGGATCGAGCTGGGCGCCGACGATTATGTCGTGAAGCCGTTTTCCCCGCGCGAGGTGGTAGCGCGAGTGATGGCGATCCTGCGGCGGGTGGCCACGCGGCCCCCGGCGGTGGAAAGCGCCGCCGCGCCGCTGGTCCACGGACAGCTGCGGCTCGACCCCGACGGCTGGCAGGCGAGCTGGGCGGGGGCGCCGGTCGCGCTGACCGTGACCGAATTCGGGATATTGCGCACGCTGGCGGCGATGCCGTCGAAGGTGTTCAGCCGCGACGCGATCATCGACCGGCTGCACGGGCCAGGCTTTGCGATCACCGACCGCACGATCGACAGCCATGTCCGCAACCTGCGCGCGAAATTCGCCGGGCTGGGCGCCAGCGATGTGGTAGAGACGCGCGCGGGCGTCGGCTATCGGCTGGGCAGCTGCGGCGCATGATTGACCGTGCGAAGGCGGTGGTCCGGCGGCACTGGCCCCGGCTGCGGCTGCGCACGATCCTGCTGACGACCTTCGTGTTCGTGGCTGCGTTGCCGGGCGTCGGCGCATTGTTCCTGCGGGTGTATGAAAACAGCCTGCTGCGCCAGACCGAGGCCGAACTGGTTGCCCAAGGCGCCGCACTGGCGGCAGTGGCAGCGCGCGACTGGCCCGGCGGACAGGGCGCGGGGATCGTGCGGTCAGGGCTTGGTTCCAGCCTCGACCTGCGGCTGTCGCGCATCCTGCCCGAACGCCCGGCGGCCGTGGCGATGCCGGGTGCCGATCCCCGGACGCTCGGCTGGGCGGGGCAGGTCGCGCCGGTGCTGGCGATGACGGCGGCGACCACGCTGGCGTCGATCCAGCTGCTCGACCCTGCGGGGCGTATCGTCGCGCGGGGACCATCGGGCATGGGCTATCCGGGCCTGGCCGAGGTGCAGGCGGCACGGCGGGGGCGGGCGGTGACGACCTTGCGCCGCAACGCCGCCTATCGCCCCGATTACCCGTTCGAATGGCTCAGCCGCGCATCGAACCTGCGCATCCATCACGCGCGGCCGGTGATCGTCGACGGGCGCGTGGTCGGCATATTGTTGCTGGCGCGATCGCCGCGCAGCCTGTTCGTCGGGCTGCGCGAGGATCGCGGCAAGATCGCGTTCGGAGTCGTCGCGATCTTTGCGACGCTGGTGGCGTTGAGCGGCCTGTTGTCGCGCGGGATCGTCCGCCCGGTAGAGGCGCTGCGCGATGCGACGCGCGCGGTGGCCGGCGGCGGGGGCAGCGTGCCCGAACCGCCCACGACCGCCGCGGTCGAGATCCAGGCGCTGTACCGCGATTTCGGGGTAATGGCGGAAGCGATCGCCCTGCGGTCGCGCTATCTGCGCGATTTCGCCCATGCGGTCAGCCATGAATTCAAGACGCCGCTTGCCGGAATCCGTGGCGCGGTCGAACTGTTGCAGGACCATGGCGACATGGACGAACGCGACCGGGCGCGGTTCCTGTCGAACATCGCCGCCGATGCCGATCGGCTGAACCTGCTGGTCAGCCGGCTGCTGGAACTAGCGCGTGCCGACATGGCGACGCGCGAGGCGGGGGTGGCGACCGACCCGACCGACGTGCTGCGCTGTGTGGCGGATGCCAGCGTGCTGGCGGTCGTGCTGCCGACAGAAGCGCTACCCGCCGTCGCGGTGCCGCGCGGGGTGGTGGAAACCGCA
>CAJYRU010000173.1 GCA_913777295.1 uncultured Sphingomonas sp.
GCCTATGACCGGTTCAAGCGGCTGCGGCTGGGTGCAGACGGGCGGTGGACCGTCACCAAACCGGCGTTCATCGCACAACATCGCCTAAACGCCGGGATCATCGTCGACGCCCCCACGCTCGACGTGCGGTTCAAGAATGGGCGGCGCCTCGGCACGGTCGAGGAGTATTTCGCCTCCACCTTGTCGCCGGGCGATACCTTCTTCTTTTCCGGCATGAGCCTCGAGGTCGAGAAGATCGAGCTGACCGACCTGGTCGTGCGCGCCACCAGCAAACCCGCGCGCATCCCCAAATATGGCGGCACGCGCATGGCGCTGTCGACCAACCTCGCCGACCGGGTGCGCGCCTTCCTCGCCGATCCGGGCGAGTGGTCGCGCTTTCCCGACGACGTGCGCGAATGGCTGGAGATCCAGTCGCGCCGCTCGGTCCTGCCGCGCCCCGGCGAGCTGCTGGTCGAAACCTTTCCGCATGACGGGCGGCACTATATGGTCGCCTACAGCTTCGAAGGGTGGAACGCGCACCAGTCGCTCGGCATGTTGATTACGCGCCGGATGGAGGCGATGGGCATGAACCCGATCGGCTTCGTGTCGAACGACTATGCGCTGTCCTGCTACTGCCTCGAACCGATCACCGACCCCGCGGCGCTGTTTTCGCCCGACATTCTCGAACATGAGTTCGTCGATTGGGTGCATGGGTCGGCGCTGCTGAAACGCGCCTTCCGCGAGGTCGCGGTGATCGGCGGCCTTGTCGAGCGCCAGCATCCCGGCAAGCGCAAGACCGGCAAGCAGGTCACCTTCTCGACCGACCTGATCTACGACGTGCTGCGCAAATACGAACCCGGCCACCTGCTGCTACAGGCGGCATGGGAGGACGCCCGCGCGCGGATGACCGATGTCGGGCGGCTGGCGAAGCTGCTGGAGACGGCTCAGGCGCGGATCCGCCACGTGACGCTCGACCGGGTCAGCCCGCTTGCCGTTCCGGTGCTGGTGCTGGTCGGCCGCGAACGGGTGACACAGGGGTCGGCGGAGGACGCGCTACTGATCGAGGCGGAAGCACTGGCCGCGGAGGCGATGGCGCTGGACTAGGGGTGTACATCTCCCCCCATACCGCCCCCCTTCCCCCCTCCCCCGTTTGCTTCGAGCGCAGGTTCGAGCCTGTCGAGAACCGAAGTCGAGAAGGGGTTGCCCCAAACACAGGGTTCTCGACTGCCGCTTCTCGACAAGCTCGAAGCTGCTCGAACCGAACGGAGTGCGTGGGGTTGGGTCGGGGAAATGGACGGGAACGGCCGTCCGCCCTTACGCGTGCCCTGGCGAAGGCCGGGGTCCAGTTTGGGGACGTCTGCGCCTCTACCGATACCGCACCGTAGCTGGACCCCGGCCTCCGCCGGAGTACGGCCTCACCGTGGACACCCTCCGTCCATCCAGAAGCGTACCCCCGCGCAGGCGGGGGTCCAGGGTAACGGCGCGCAACGCCTTTGGCTCTGGATTCCCGCCTGCGCGGGAATACGGACGGACGCACAAAAGCGCCCGCTCCGCCGCCTCAAACGTCCAGATTCGCCACGTTCAGCGCATTCTCCTGAATGAAATCCCGCCGCGGCTCGACCACATCGCCCATCAACCGCGTGAAAATCTCGTCCGCCACGTCCGCTTGGTCGATCGCGACGCGCAGCATCGACCGGTTCGACGGGTCGAGCGTGGTTTCCCACAGCTGTTCGGCGTTCATCTCGCCCAGCCCCTTGTAGCGCTGGATCGACAGGCCCTTGCGCCCCGCCGCCAGGATTGCGTCGAGCAGCTGGCTCGGCCGCGCAACCAGCGTCTCGCCCTTGGCCGCGACCGCCGGAGCCTCTTCCTCCCCCTCGGCCAGCGGATCGGCGGCGGCGCTGCGCGCACTCACCAGCTTCGACACGCCGGCATAGCTCGCCGCTTCCTCGGCGGCGAGGCTGTGCAGCTTGCGCCCTTCGGCCGACAGCAGGAACGCCGGTTCGATATTGTGGGTATCGGTCACCCCGCGCCAGCGCCGCTGGAACTGCAGCCCGCCATCCTCGGTCACCCGCGCGGTCCACTGCGCCTCGGCATCGGTCCGGCCGATCCGCGCCACCGCATCGTCCAGCCGCGTCTGCCGGTCGGCATCATTGATCGCCGGGTCGAGCACGCCGGCCAGCGCCAGCACCTCGACAATGCCCATGTCGTAGCGGCGTGGCACATAGCGCATCAGCGTCCGCATCCGCCGCGCATGGCCCAGCAGCGCCTTCAGATCGTCGCCGCTGCGCGCACCCGCCGGTCCTTCCAGCACATGCGCGCTGACGCCGGCCTCGACCAGATATTCGTCGAGCGCGTTGTCATCCTTCAGATACACCTCGGACCGGCCCTTGGTCGCCTTATACAGCGGTGGCTGGGCGATATAGAGGTGTCCAGCCTCGATGATCTCGGGCATCTGGCGATAGAAGAACGTCAGCAGCAGCGTGCGGATATGCGCGCCGTCGACGTCGGCGTCGGTCATGATGACGATCTTGTGATAGCGCAGCTTGGCGATGTTGAAATCGTCGCGGATCCCGGTGCCGAGCGCGGTGATGATCGTCCCGATCTCACGGCTGGCGAGCATCCGGTCGAACCGTGCGCGCTCGACGTTCAGGATCTTGCCGCGCAGGGGCAGGATCGCCTGGAAATGCCGGTCGCGGCCCTGCTTGGCGGAGCCACCGGCCGAATCACCCTCGACGAAGAACAGTTCGGACTTGGCCGGATCGCGCTCCTGGCAATCGGCCAGCTTGCCGGGCAGCGACGCGATGTCCATCGCACCCTTGCGCCGGGTCAGCTCACGCGCCTTCTTCGCGGCCTCACGCGCGGCGGCGGCGTCGATCACCTTTTGGATGATCGCCTTCGCATTGCCCGGATTTTCCTCCAGATAATCCGCCAGCTTGTCGGCCATCAGCGCTTCCAGCGGCTGACGGACTTCCGACGACACCAGCTTGTCCTTGGTCTGCGACGAGAATTTCGGATCGGGCAGCTTGACCGACACGATCGCGGTCAGCCCCTCGCGCATGTCGTCGCCGGTAAGGCTGACCTTTTCCTTCTTCAGCATCCCCGACTTGTCGGCATAGCTGTTGAGCGTACGCGTCAGCGCCGCGCGGAATGCCGCCATGTGCGTGCCGCCGTCGCGCTGCGGGATGTTGTTGGTGAACGCCAGGACATTCTCGTAATAGCTGTCGTTCCATTCCAGCGCGACATCGATGCCGACATCGTCGCGGAAGCCGTGGATCGCAATCGGCTCGGGCATCAGCGGCGTCTTGGTGCGGTCGAGATACTTCACGAATGCGGCGATCCCGCCTTCGTAGAACAGTTCGACCTCGCGCGGCTCCTCGTGCCGGGCATCGACCAGCACCAGCCGCACGCCGGAGTTCAGGAACGCCAGTTCGCGGAAGCGGTGTTCCAGCTTGTCGAAATCGAACTCGACGATCTTGAACGTCTCCGGGCTGGGCAGGAAGGTCACGCGGGTGCCGCGCTTGTCCGACGGCCCCATTACCTTCAGCGGCGCTTCGGCATCGCCGCGGCGGAAGCGCATGTAATGCTCCTGCCCGTCACGCCAGATCGTCAGGTCGAGAAAGTCGCTCAGCGCATTCACCACCGACACGCCCACGCCGTGCAGGCCGCCCGACACCTTGTAGGCATTGTCGTCGTTGGTGTTCTCGAACTTCCCGCCCGCGTGCAGCTGGGTCATGATGACCTCGGCCGCCGACACGCCCTCTTCGCTATGGATGCCGGTCGGAATGCCGCGGCCATTATCCTCGACCGACACCGATCCATCGGCGTTCAGCGTGATGAGGATGCGGTCGCAATGCCCGGCCAGCGCCTCGTCGATCGCATTGTCGCTGACCTCGAACACCATGTGGTGGAGGCCCGATCCGTCGTCGGTATCGCCGATATACATGCCGGGGCGCTTGCGGACCGCATCCAGCCCCTTCAACACCTTGATCGAGTCTGCGCCGTAGTCGTTCTGATTGGGGTTCGTTGCCATAGCGAGTATATAGGGTTTTGCGGGGCGGAACTAAAGCAAAACCCGCATCGGCGGCGGGCCGTTTCGACACCCCGGACGGTCGTCATTCCCGCGAAGGCGGGAGCGACGAAGAGGCCGACCGTTCCGCCCGAATAATGAACGGCAGCTAACAGGCGCATTCAGTATCCGCTCAAGCGAATCGGTGCATACCCCAACTCACAGGCAGACATCCTGCCGCAAAGTTTTGAGGGAGAAGACCCATGTTCAAGAAGCTGACGCTTGCCGCTGCCGCGCTTGCCACGGTCGCCACCGCCGCCGCCCCGACCGCCGCTTCGGCGCAGAGCTGGCGCGGGGACCGCTACGAGCGGGACTATCGCGACGGTCGTGGCTATCGCGAATATCGCGGCGACCGCGGTTACTATAACGACCGCCAGTATAACCGCCGCGGCGCGCGCTGCGAGAATGGCGATGGCGGCACCGTGATCGGTGCGATCGCCGGCGGCCTGCTCGGCAACACCGTTGCCGGTCGCGGCAACCGCCTGCTCGGCACCATCCTGGGTGGCGGTGTCGGCGCGGTCGCCGGCCGGGCGATCGATCGGGCCGACCCGCCGCGCTACTGCAACCGCTGATCCGGTTTCCGGCATCCCCGGTGGCGTAACGGGGTGTCGGACCTGGGG
>CAJYRU010000174.1 GCA_913777295.1 uncultured Sphingomonas sp.
ACGACGCGCCGGGCATCGGCCTCGCCGCGATCCAGGTCGCGGTGCCGAAGCGTGTGCTGGTCATCGACTTGCAGGACGAAGAGGACGAGGAAGGCAAGCCGGTCAAGGCGCCGCACGCCTTCGTCAATCCGGTGATCGAGGAAGTGTCGGAGGAACTGTCGACCTATCAGGAAGGCTGCCTGTCGATCCCCGAACAATATGCCGATGTCGTCCGCCCCGCGCGCTGCCGCGTGACGTGGCTGGATGAAAAGGGCGCTGCCCATGACGAATGGCTCGACGGGCTGATGGCGACCTGTTTGCAGCATGAGATGGATCATCTGAACGGCGTGCTTTTCATCGATCACCTGTCGCGGCTGAAGCGTGACATGGTCATCAAGAAGCTGAACAAGGCGCGCAAGGCGGCCTGAGGACCTTTCCAACGCGACGAACCGAACCCCCATCGCCTTGCCCGTCGGGCGGGGCGGGGGTAGGTTCCCTCTCCGTTCCTCCCGGAGTATCGCATGGACCCTCTTGTCATCGTCATCGTCGCCGCCGTCCTGCTCGCGGGGCTTGCGATCGGCTGGCTGATGGGCACCCGGCAGGTGCAGTCGCTGCGCGAGGAGCGCGACAGCCGCGAAGGCGATTTCAAACAGGCGATCGCCGACCTCGCGCTCGCGACGGAACGCGCGAAGGAAGTGCCCGCGTTGCGCGAGGAACTGGCCGAAATCCGCGGCGACCGCGATGCCCTGCTGCTCGATCATGCTGCATTGAAAGCGAATGCGGCGGCGTTCGAGGAGCGGCTGACCGAGTTCAAGGACGCGCGGGAGGCGATGGCCGGGCAGTTTCGCGAAACCGCGCAGATCATGCTCGATGGCGCGCAAAAGGCGTTCCTGCAACGCGCCAACGAACGCTTCGCCCAAGCCGGCGACACCAACGAAATGAAGCTCAAGGCGCTGCTGGCTCCGGTCGAGGCGACGCTGAAGCGGTACGAAGCCAGCATCACCAAGGTCGAGGGCGAGCGACAGGAAGCCTATGGCACGCTGAAGGGCCTGATGGACGCAATGCGCATCGGCCAGGAATCGGTGAAGAGCGAGGCGGCGAAGCTGGTCAATGCGCTCCGCTCCGCGCCCAAGGCGCGCGGTCGCTGGGGCGAGCAGCAGCTGCGCAATGTGCTGGAAACCTGCGGCCTTGCCGAGCATACCGATTTCCAGATGGAAGTCTCGGTCGACCATGGCGACGGGCGGCTGCGCCCCGATGCCATCGTCAAGGTGCCCGGCGGCAAGAGCCTCGTGATCGATGCCAAGGTATCGCTGAACGCCTATCAGGACGCGCACGGCGCGGTGGACGAGGTTGAGCGCGCCGGCTTCATGACCGCCCACGTCGCGTCGATGAAGAACCATGTCAACGCGTTGGGGGCCAAGAGCTATCAGTCGCAGTTCGAGGATACGCCCGACTATGTCGTGATGTTCGTGCCGGGCGAACATTTCCTTGCCGCCGCGTTGGAACATGATCCGGCGCTATGGGACTATGCGTTCGATCGCCGCGTACTGATCGCGACGCCGACCAACCTGATCGCGATAGCTCGTACCGTTGCGGCGGTGTGGCGGCAGGAAAAGCTCGCCGGCGAAGCGCGCCAGATCGGGCAGTTGGGTCGCGAACTCCACGCCCGCCTTGCCAAGATGGGCGAGCATGTCGCGAAACTGGGCAAGAACCTGGAAGGTGCGAACACCGCGTACAATGCGTTCGTCGGCAGCCTTGAATCGCAGGTGATGACGTCGGCCAAGCGCTTCGAAACGCTCAACATCGACACGGGCGGCAAATCGATCGATCCGCTGCCGGTAGTCGAACAGTCGCCGCGCCCGCTGACCAAGCTGGCGGTCGCGATCGCGCAGGCGGAAGATGCGGTGGAGGAGCGGGCGGAGGCGGAAGGCGCGGCGGCCGAGTTGGAGCGCTTCCCGGCTCAGCCAATCGATCGACTGCCAATCATTGCCACGAACGCTGGACGTACCCCGGCGAAGGCCGGGGCCCAGTTGGGAAACGCTCGTGTCGTGATTGCAGCGGACGCAGCACCTGGACCCCGGCCTTCGCCGGGGTACGGAGTGGCGATACTATGGCTCAGGCCGGCCGCGGCGGCACCTGCCCATTATCCCCCAGCACCAACCCTATCGTAACAGCGACGATCCGCGCCGCGATCGCCGCACACAAACGATGTGGATCGTCGCGCGCCGGCACATATTCCGCCAGTACCAGCCCGGCGATCTCGCCCTTCTCCGCGAGCGTGGTCAGCAACAGCACGACCTCTTCATACCGCAATCCGCCCGGCGTCGGCATGGCGACCGCCGGAAAAACCGCCGGGTCGATCCCGTCGCAATCGATCGACACCAGATAGCGCCCGCCCGCCGGCACCTGCGCGATCGCCGCATCGATCCCACCGCGGATCAGGTCGTAGGCGGTGACGATCCGGCTGCCCCAGTCGCGGGCATCCTCGATCTGCCACGCACCCCCGCTGCCAAGGCCCCGAACTCCGACCTGCACCATCGCCGTGACGTGCGGCATCTCCGCCAACCGCCGCATCGGCGAGCCATAGCCCAGCGGCTCACCGCGAATATCATCGCCCCAGTCAACATGGGCATCGATCTGCACGACGGTCAGCGGTCCCCGATCCGCAAAGGCCGCCGCGAACGGAATCGGTACCGAATCATCGCCGCCGAGCAGGATCGGCACGGCCCCAGCGCTTAGCGCAGCACGCGTCGTCGCCTCGATCCGCGCACGATTGCCCGGAGCGTCCTCTGGCCTTGTATCGACGTCACCGACGTCGACCACGCCGCGCGCGTCCCGCGGGTCGGGAAAGGGGGTGAAGCCGAGGTCGAAATCGATCTGCGACAATTGCCGCGCAAACCCCAGCGACGCGGCGCGGATCGCGGCGGGCGCGTCGGCGGAATGGCTCGGTTCGCCATCGTCATAGGGCGTGGCCTCACTCGCGCCGAACAGGACGATGCTTGGGCGCTCCAACGCATCGATGTCGGCGGCGGGCAGGGCGGCAAAGGTCGGGCGGGTCATTCCCGCTCAATCCCTTGCTGCGCCAAAGGTTCAGGGCCGATGCTGTCCCAGCACGGTGTATGCCATCACCGCCGTCGCCACCGCCGCGTTCAGGCTGTCGGCCTTGCCCAGCATCGGGATCTTGACCAGCAGATCGCATTCCGCGGCCATATGGTCGGGCATCCCCTGCGCCTCGTTCCCGGTCAGCAGGAAGGTCGGGTCGGGGTAGCTCGCCGCGCGATAGTCGTGTTCGGTATCGAGGCTCAGGCCGACCAGCGTCCCCGGCCCCTTGCGCAGCCAGTCCTTGAACGTCGCCCAATCCGCCCGCGCAACGGCGACGGTGAAGATCGCCCCCATGCTCGCACGCACCGCCTCGACCGAAAACGGATCGACGCACTCGTCGATCAGGATCAGCCCGCCGGCCCCGGTTGCATCGGCCGTGCGCAGGATCGTGCCGAGATTGCCCGGATCGCGCAGCCGTTCGGCGACCAGCCACAGCGACGCATTGCGCCGGTCGATCTGCGCCAGTTCGGTCGAGAATTCGTCATAGACGCCGACGACCGACCCCGGATTGTCCTTGCCCGACAGTTTCGACAGAATGTCGACCGTGGTCGAAATGGCGATGCCGCCCGACGCCTCGGTCTCCTCGATCAGCGTTTCGAGCAGCGGATGCTGCTCGCCGCTTGCGAAGTACAGCTCGGCGGGCAGCCACCCGGCTTCGCGCGCTTCGGTCAGGATGCGTAAGCCTTCGGCAAGGAAGCGGCGCTGGTCGCGACGATGGCGCTTCTCCCGCAGGTTGCGGGCGGCCTTCACCATCGGGTTCGAATAGGCGGTAATTTCGCGTGGCATGACGCTCGCCTAGCGCTACTCGCGCTCCGCGTCGATGGAATCGAGGATGCGCGTGCCCGCCATGAACACGGCGATCGGGCAGACGGCGAACAACAGCTTGCCGCCGATGCCGGGATATTGCGCCATGTAATTAAAGCCGCGTTCGACCGCGCCGACGCCCAGGCCATAGATGACGAGGAACGCCTCGAACTTGGACTTGATCGTGAACAGGTTCTTGAGCCGGGTCAGCATGATCCGAAAATACGCAAAATGCGTACCATTGGCGGTTTTCCGCCGATCCTGCAGCCCGACCTATGGTTAACTGTCAATTAACCCGACAA
>CAJYRU010000175.1 GCA_913777295.1 uncultured Sphingomonas sp.
TCGACGAAGCTGACCGGATAGAGGATGTTCGGCGGATCGGTGACGAGGGTGCGGGTCAGGTCCAGCCCCTTGGTCAGGGCATCGGCCGCGACGAACGCGTCGTCGATCCCCTCCGGCGCGCCGACGATGGTGAGGCCGGTCAGCGTCGGCTTCGACTTTTCGGGCAGTTTGGTACGATAGCCGTCCTGCCGCCAGCCGCGCTGCGCGGCCGTTGCCGCGAAGCGGGCGACCGCGACGGCCGACACGTCGCTGCCGGTAAAGTCGACGGTCAGTTCGGTCAGGCCCGACACGAGGAACCGGCCGGTCAGCGCGCCGCCGGCCTTTTCCAGCGCCGGTCCCTGGCCATCGCCGATGCCGAGCAGGATCACGCGACCGGCGCTATCGCCCTCGCCGGGTACGAAGATCTCGGCGATCGAACCCGCCTCCCCTTCGAACCGTCCCGCGCGAGCGGCCCCCGCCACGAGGGTGGCGACCGAGGCGTCCAGCCCGGCCGCGTCGATCCGGTCCAGCCCGCTGGTGGCGATCGGCAGGACAAGGGCGGTGGCGGTTCCCCGATGGGGCGCGAACTGGATCGAAATCGACATGGGTTTCCTCTGGACGTTGGCGCACAGGGCGCTTGCACCTTCTAGGCGCGGTGCGGCGCGCAGGTAAAGCGGGCCAAGGGCGATTGCGGTTCCGGCCGCGCGATGCAATAGCGCGGGATGGATGCCCGCACCGGGTGACGATGGTTTGGGGAAGCGAGACTAGTGAAGCGTTCGTTGGGGTCGCTTGCCCTTGGCCTGACGCTGGCGATCGCCGGCCCTGCGGTCGCACAGGACCTGCAGGATCGCAGCCTTCCGCCCCCGCCGCCCGAAAGCGCGCTGCCGACGCCCGCGACCGAGGATCAGATCGACTTCTCGTCGGACCTGCTGACCTATGACAGCAATGCCGACGTCGTGACCGCGACCGGCGAAGTCCGGTTGCTGCGCGACGGCAACCGGCTGCGCGCCGACCGGGTGACGTGGAATCGCAAGACCGGACAGGTCGTCGCCGATGGCAATATCGCGGTGACCAATCCGGAGGGCGACGTCGCCTATGGCGACCGGATCGAACTGACCGACAGCCTGAAGGACGGCGTGGTCGACAATATGCTGGTCGTCCTCGACGAAGGCGGCCGGATCGCGGCGAAGCGGGGGACCCGGTCGGAAAATGGTGTCGTAACCGTCGAAAGCGCGGCCTATACCCCGTGCGCCGTCACCAATTCGGCCGGATGTCCCAAGGAACCGTCGTGGAAGATCACCGCGCTGAAGGTGCGGTACGATCCGGCGCGCAAGCGGATCCGCTATACCGGGGCCGGCCTCACCATCTTCGGCCTGCCGACCATTCCGCTGCCCTCGTTCTCGCATTCGATCGGCGACGGCAGCGATTCGGGGCTGCTGGCGCCGTCGATCCGGCTGGACCGGGTCAACGGGCTGGAAGTCGCGGTCCCCTATTATTTCAATCTGGCGCCCAACCGCGACCTGACGATCACGCCGCATGTCTTTACCGCCGTACTGCCGATGCTGCAGGCCGATTACCGGTCGCTGTCGAGCAGGGGCGCGTACCGGGTACAGGGCTATGGCACGATCAGCCGGCGCAGCGACGATCTGGTGCTGGGCGCTTCGCCCACGGGCACGCAGCGGTCATTCCGCGGCTATGTCGATGCGATCGGGCGGTTTCAGCTGGACCCGAACTGGAGCGTGTCGGGGTCGCTGCGCTATGCGACCGACCAGACGTTCCTGCGCCGCTACGACATCTCGCGCGACGACCGGCTGCGCAACAACGTGACGGTCGAACGGATCGACCGCGATTCGATGCTGTCGATCAGCGGCTGGGCGGTGCAGACGCTGCGCGTCGGCGACGATCAGGGGATGCAGCCGATCGCGCTGCCCGAAATCGATTATCGCCGCCGCTTCAACGGCCTGCTGGGCGGCATCGCGCAGGTGCAGCTGAACACCCTGGCGATCGGCCGGAGCGAGGGACAGGACACGCAGCGTGCCTTTGCCGCCGCGCGCTGGGACCTGACGCGCTACACGCCGCTGGGGCAGGAGGTGACGTTCACCGCCTATGCCCGCGCCGATGCCTATAACACGCGCGATACGATCGACACGGCGGTGTTGAGCTATCGCGGCGACGAAGGCTTCACCCCGCGTGGCATCGCGGCGCTGGCGGTCGATGTCCGCTGGCCGTTCGTCGGGGCGATCGGGCGGGGCACGCAGCGGATCTCGCCGCGCGTCCAGCTGGTCGCGTCGCCCAGGATCGCCAACTTGTCCGTGCCGAACGAGGATGCCCGTGCGGTCGACCTGGAGGATTCGAACCTCTTCGCGCTCAACCGCTTCGCCGGATACGACCGGTTCGAGGATTCGTCGCGCGTCACCTATGGCCTCGACTATGCGCTCGACCTGCCGGGCGTCGCGGTGTCGGCGACGATCGGACAAAGCTATCGCACCAGCGAGCGGGCCAGCATCCTGCCGAGCGGTACCGGGCTGGACGACCGGTTCTCCGATTTCGTCGGGCGGACCGACATCCGCTTCCGCGAGTTCGTGACCTTCACCCATCGCTATCGACTGGACAAGGACGGTCTGAAGGTTCGTCGCAACGAACTAGACGCGACGGTCGGCAGCCGGCGGACCTATGTCCAGGTCGGCTATTTGCGGCTGAACCGTGACATCGACCAGCTGGAGGATTTGCAGGACCGCGAGGAAGTGCGCGTCGCCGGGCGCGTGGCGTTCGGCCCGTTCTGGTCCGCTTTCGCCTCCGGCACGATCGACCTGACCGATAAGTCGGAGGATTCGCTGTCGCTGTCCGACGGGTTCGATCCGATCCGCCACCGGGTCGGCGTCCAGTATGAAGACGACTGTCTGCGCCT
>CAJYRU010000176.1 GCA_913777295.1 uncultured Sphingomonas sp.
ACATGGCCGATGGCGAGGATGAGGGCGGCATGATGCCGGTGCGCCCCAACCGCCCCTTCGCCGACCTGAACGCGCAGTTCGACTATCGCGCCTTCACCACCAAGTTCGACGAGGTGATCGCCGCGACGGAATTGTGCGACGCTGACGAACTGGAGCGGCTGCGTGCCTATCTCGACCAGCAGCTGGTGCAGTTGCAGGGGGTCGTCACGAAGCTCGCCAACCGGCTGCAGCGGCGGCTGATGGCGCAGCAGTCGCGGTCGTGGGATTTCGATCAGGAAGAGGGGCTGCTCGACGCCGCCCGGCTGGCGCGGGTGGTCATCAACCCGGCCCAGTCGCTCAGCTACAAGATCGAGCGCGATCCCGAATTTCGCGATACCGTCGTCACGCTGCTGATCGACAATTCGGGGTCGATGCGCGGCCGCCCGATCGGCATCGCCGCGATCAGCGCCGATATCCTTGCCCGCACCCTCGAACGCGTCGGCGTGAAGGTCGAGATCCTCGGCTTCACCACGCGGGCGTGGAAGGGCGGGCAGAGCCGTGAGGCCTGGCTCGCCGCCGGTCGCCCGCCCCAGCCCGGCCGCCTCAACGACCTGCGCCACATCGTCTACAAACAGGCCGACGAACCGTGGCGGCGTGCAAAGAAGTCGCTCGGGCTGATGATGCGCGAGGGGCTGCTGAAGGAGAATATCGATGGCGAGGCATTGCTGTGGGCGCATGGCCGGCTGATCGCGCGCCCTGAGGATCGCAAGGTGCTGATGGTCATCTCGGACGGCGCGCCGGTCGACGATTCCACCCTGTCGGTCAATTCGGGCAGCTATCTGGAGCGGCATCTGCGGCAGGTGATCGCCTATATCGAGGGCAAGTCGCCGGTCGAGCTGGTCGCGATCGGCATCGGCCATGACGTCACCCGCTGGTACAACCGCGCCGTCACCATCATGGATGCCGAGCAGCTGGCCGGCACGATGATCGAGCAGCTGGCGTCGCTGTTCGACACGCCATGAAGCCGGTCGCCCCGCCGGGCGGCTTTCGCGGGCCGGTGAAGCGGTCGATCACCATCGCCGGCCACGCGACCTCGATCAGCCTCGAACCCGGCTTCTGGGCGGCGCTGGAGGATGCGGCGACGCGGCGGTCGCTGCCGCTGTCGGCACTGGTCGCGGCGATCGATGCGGTCCGGATCGAAGGCGACGATCCGCCCAATCTGGCGAGCGCGATCCGGTCGTGGTTGCTGGGCGAGGTTGGCGGAGACCGGGCCGCCGATGCCTGACACCCCTTTCATCATTCCCGCGCGGGCGGGAATCCATTGCCGCTGACGTCTCGGCGGGAAGTGCAACGTCAGCGTCTACGGACTCCCGCCTGCGCGGGAGTGACAAAGATTAGTGCGACAGCATCACTGTTGCTCCGGCAATACCGGCGACACCGTCACCTCGCCCCGATCCCCGGCGCGATAGCCAAGGCTCGCCCGCCCCTTCACCGGGCCGGCGACATCGGCGACAAGGTACAGCGGCCGACGCTTCGATTCGACGTACAGCCGCCCCAGATATTCGCCGATCATCCCCAGCACGAACATCTGCACGGCGCCCAGGAACACGACGACCAGCATCGTCGACGTCCATCCCTGCACCGCGCTGCCCGAAATCCACCCGATCGCGATATAGGCGAACAGCAGCAGCGACAGCCCGGTCAGCACCAGCCCCATATGGCTGGCGAGCCGCAGCGGTGCGGTGGAAAAGCCGGTCACCGCGTCCAATGCGAAGCGGATCATCTTGCCCAGCGGATATTTGCTCTCTCCGGCCAGCCGCTCGTCGCGGTCATAGGGAAACGGCACCTGCCGGAACCCGACCCACGCCACCATGCCCCGAATGAAGCGCGCCTGTTCGGGCAGCGACAGGAACGCGTCGAGCGCCCGGCGGCTCATCAGCCGGAAATCGCCGGTGTCGAGCGGGATCGGCGTATCGGTCACCCGGTCGAGCACGCGGTAGAAGGCGGCGGCGGTCAGCTTCTTGAAGAACGTCTCGCCTTCGCGCTTGCGCCGCACGGCATAGACGACATCGGCCCCTTCCGATTCCATCGTCGCGATCATGTCGGCCAGCAATTCGGGCGGGTCCTGCAGATCGGCATCGATGATGAGGATGCGTTCGCCCGCGCACAGGTCTAGGCCTGCGGTCAGCGCCAGCTGATGCCCATGGTTGCGCGACAGGTTGATCGCGACCAGCCGGGGATCGGCCGCGGCCAGCCGCTCCATCACAGCCCAGCTCTGGTCGCGCGACCCGTCGTTCACCAGCACGATTTCGTGATCGTCGCCGACCACCGCGCGCGCCGCCGCCGAAATGCGGGCGTGCAGCACGTCGAGGCACGCGGCCTCGTTGTAACAGGGGACGACGATGGACAGCGCGGGACGGATCATGGGGCGTGGCGTTACCCCAAGCCGCGCGACAGGAAAAGCCGGATGGCGCGCATCGCATCGCGACGATAGGATACGCCGACCGACCGGGGAGAACCGTCGATGCGTGCGCTGCTGTTGATCCTGCCGCTGTTGCTGGCCGTGCCCGCCGGCGCGCAGATCTGGGACGGGGGCCGTTCCGCCGTCCGCGAGATGCCGGCACCCCCGACCGCCGCGTTCGATCGCGACCTTGGCGACATCAACCGGTCGATCCGCGACGGGCGCCGGCGTGGCGACCTCAGCCGGTCTGAGGCCCGGGCACTGTACGCGCAAAGCGCGATGGTCGAACGCCTTGCGCGACAAGCGCGTGCCGGCGGTCCCGCCTTTGCCGATACCGCCGCGCTCGAGCAGCGCACGCGGGCATTGGGCGCACAGGTCGCGGCGGCGCGCGCCCGGCCGCGCTGAACCCGGCTTGCAATGTAGGATTTCGCCCGCCAGCGTCCCCGCCCCCAGCAACAGGACGAGGGACGGGCGATGATCGAGGCAGCGGTCGGACAGGATGGCGCGAACCGCCCCGACGACGTGCGCACGGTGCAGTGGCTGCTGCTGCGCATCGGGATCGAACCCGGCGGGATCGACGGCATCGCCGGCCCCCGCCTGACTGCCGCGATCCGGACGGCACAGGACCGGTTCGGGATCGAACCCGATGGCCGGATCGATCCCGGCGGCGCCACCCTTGCGCGGCTGCGCGCGGCCCCGGCGCGGTGGGACGACAGCAGCGACTGGCCACAGGCGCGCAAGCTCGCCAGCCTCCACCCCCGGTTCCGGCCGCGCGTCGCGGCGGTCATCGCCCGGCTGCGCGCCGAACGCTTTCGCCCGGTGGTCGTCTATGGCTGGCGATCGGTCGCGGTGCAGGAACGGCTGTTCCGCGCGGGGTCCAGCAAGGTCCGCTTCAGCTTCCACAATGCCCAGACCACCGACGGCCTGCCCGCCGCCTGGGCCGCCGATCTCGTCGACGAACGCTGGTATTGGCGCGAACCCGACGCCCATGTCTTCTTCCGCGCCCTGGGCAAGGCAGCGAAGGCCGAAGGGCTGATCTGGGGCGGCGACTGGAAATTCCGCGACTGGGCGCATGTGCAGGGACGCCCCAATGGCGATCTGGCCGCCGTCCGCCGGGCAAGCGGGGCGTGACGGCCAGGCCTTACCGATTATTTACCATGCCGGTGTAGAATCCGGAGCCATGTCGATCACCGTCCCATCCGGCGCGCAGGCCAACCGTGCGGGAAGGTCGCCCCGGATCGGGCGCGGCGGGTCCACGGCCGGTGCCGGCCACAGCTTCCTGCTCGTCTGTGCCGCGGTGGGCGGCGCGGCGGCGCTGGGGCTGATTACGCGCAACGCCTTCTCCGTCGCCTTCTGGCCGGCCAATGCGATCCTGGTCGGCATCATGCTGCGCGCGCCGCAGCGTCACCGCCCGTCCGGCTGGGCCGGGGCGGTCGCCGGGTTCATCCTGGCCGACCTGATCTTCGGCCAGAGTCCCGAACTCGCCGGCTGGTTCGCCACCGCCAACGTGACGGGCACGTTCGTCGCCGTCCTGCTGCTGCGGCGGCTAGACCCCCGCGACCTGCGGCTGCGACGGGTTCATTCCGTTATGCGGATTTCGGTCGCATTGCTGCCCGGCAGCATCGCCGCCGCACTGGCCGGCGCGGTGATGGTCGTCGTGCAGTTCCACGGGTCGCCCAGCCAGACGCTGATGACCTGGACCGCCAGCGAGATCGCCAACTACCTGATCTTCCTTCCCGCCATGCTGACGGTACAGCCGCCATGGCGCGGCGAACGGCGCGCAGGCACCCCTGCCCCGACCGCCAGGCCGGTCTGGCCCGCGCTCCTGCTCGCCATGTCGTGCATCCTCGCGGTCTGGTTCGACGGTCCGGGCAGCATCATGTTCCCGATGCCCGCATTGCTGCTGTGCGCCATGACCTATTCGGTGTCGACCGCCGCGCTCATCACGATGGCGCTGGGCAGCGGGTGCATGATCACCATCGGCCTGGGGCTGGTCGACATCGGACAGGACCTGTCGATCCCGCGCATGGTCATCTCCATCCGGATCGCGGTCGCGTTCCTGGCGCTGGTCCCGCTGACCATCAGCAGCGCGATGGCGGTACGCGACGACCTGATGGCGCAGCTGCAACGGGTCGCCGACCATGACGGGCTGACCGGACTGCTCAACCGGCGGGCGTTCGAACACCGGCTGCACCAGCTGCTCGACATCGCACCGAATCCGGGGAGCGGCGGCTTGGCGCTGTTCTGGCTCGATCTCGACCATTTCAAGGCGATCAACGACCGCCACGGCCATCCGGCGGGCGATGCCGTGCTGCGCGCCATCGCCACGACCATCGCCGGCTGCTGCTGCCCCGGCGACCTGTCGGCGCGGCTGGGGGGAGAGGAATTCGCGCTGGCGATCGTCGCGCCCGATGCGCGGGCTACCGCCGCCATGGCCGAACGGCTGCGCGAAGCGATCGCGACCCTGCGCATCGACTGGCACGGGACCGCGATCCGCGCGACCTCCAGCATCGGCGCCTGCCATCTCGCCCACTGGCCGGTCGATGCAGCGGCCCTGCTGCGCGGGCTGGACGAGGCGCTGTACCGCGCCAAACATGCCGGGCGGAACCGGATCGAATGGCTCGATCCCGCCGCCCTCAATTTATCCGCTGCATAGCCTCGCCAGCGCCCACGTCGCCGCCTCGGCGACCACGGGATCGGGATCGGCACAGGCCGCGCGGACCGGATCGACCAGCGCCGCGTCGCCGCTGTTGCCCGCCGCGATCAGCGCGTTGCGCACCATGCGGTTGCGCCCGATGCGCTTGATCGGCGATCCCCGGAACACCTCGCGAAAACCGGCATCGTCCAGCGCGATCAGGTCGGCAAGGCGCGGCGCGGCCAGTTCGGCCCGCGCCGCAAACGCCCGGTTCGCCGCCGCCGTTGCCGCGAACTTGTTCCACGGACATACCGCCAGGCAATCGTCGCAGCCATAGATGCGGTTGCCGATCCCTTCGCGCAGCGCGTGCGGGATGGGTCCGGCATGTTCGATCGTCAGGTACGAGATGCAGCGCCGCGCATCCAGCCGATAGGG
>CAJYRU010000177.1 GCA_913777295.1 uncultured Sphingomonas sp.
TCGACGGCGCCGTCTGGTACCGCGCTCGTCCGGATGGCGATGATCCCAACAAGTGCATCTTCAACATCTGGTCGCTGAAGCGTTACGGTCCGGGCAAGGAACCCAGGGTCGAAACGCGTGTGGTCAAAGACGTGACCGGCCAAACCTTCGGCCAGATCGTCGATCAGGACGTGGCGAATATGGAAAAGGTGCAGAAGGGCATGAAGAGCCGCGCCTTCCGCTACGCGCGCCCTAATCCGGTACAGGAAGTCGAGATCATTAACTTCCACCAGCATCTGGAGGAATGGGTCGAGGGCTCGCCGGAACAGTGATCGCGATCGTCATTCGCGGCGGCGTTGCCGTCGCGGATTATCGTCAGGGTTCAGGATGATCTTGCCGGCAAGGCCGCCCTGCTGGATCACGCGACGAGCCAATGGCGCCGTGTCGAGGGGAAGGACGCAGTCGATCGGCATATCTGCCGCTCTCTCTGTAATCCATGCTTCGTCGGGACGTCATTGATGCCGAGACAATCGATCGGCGTCGTGGCAGCCGTCCTGATCGGTCCGCCCGTTACCACGGCGCGGTAAACGCCGGCAAGGTCGCGACCGCCCGCCGTGTTGGCGACATGATCTATCCGGGCGATCGTACCAGCATCATCACTTGCAGCGCGATGATTTGGTCGGCGCCCCCGCGCCAAAGCAAGCCTTTGGTGACGATCGCGGACGGCGGCGACGAAAGTCGCCTTACAGACGGAGAAACCGACCGCGCGCATCATCGGCCCAGCGGTCAGGGGTATACTCCTTGAGCGCGCGCGGCGTGCGCTACCGCGCCGAACTCTTCATAGACACTCATCGGTTCAAACCAATTGTTCATCTTTTCTATCTGTTCGAAATGCGCGTTGATATCCTCCACGGTCGGCGGAATCGAGCCGGCAGGGGCGACCCAGCCCTCTAGTGCACAGATGCGGACGCGCGCGTATCGGCCGGAGTTGCTCGAATAGATGCCGTGCGTTGCGGCGCAGTCTTTGCTGACGAGGTAGAGGGCGAGCGGCACGTTGAAGGACAGAACGACGCGCCCTTCACTCGCTGAGAAGTCGGCGTTCTGGACGGCGGCGGCGAACGCGGGAATTTCCATGAAACCCGGGTCCATCTCTGCGGAAAGGCGTGAATCGGCGGTCGGGAGCAGCACGTTCGACTGGATGCCATAAGCGGAGCCTTCGAGCGCGACGACGTTGCTGAGGCCGACCAATCCGCTTTTGGCGGCCGCGTAGTTTGCCTGCCACGCATGCCCGAATAATCCTGAAGCGGAACTTGTGAACAGCATCCGCCCATATCCGCCCCTCCGCATCGCGCGATAGGCAGGTTGGCCAACGTAGAAGGCCCCCTTCAGATGAACAGCCAAAATGCCGTCGATCTGCTCGTCGGTCAGATCCTCGAACCGGTTGTTGCGCAGAAATCCCGCGTTGTTGATGCAGATGTCGAGCCGCCCCCAGGTATCCAGCGCCGCCTCAACGATCGCTTGTCCCCCGGCACGCGTGGCGACGCTGTCGTAGCTCGCGACCGCTTCGCCGCCGAGCGCCCTGATCTCCTCGACGACGCGGTCGGCGGCGCTGGTCGACTGGCCTTCGCCCGATCCCGACCCGCCCAGATCATTGACCACCACGCGCGCGCCGCGTCGTGCCATCTCGATCGCATATTCGCGGCCCAGGCCGTTGCCCGCACCGGTAATGACCGCAACCTGATCGTCGAAACGAATGTCCACAGCACCTCTCCCCTACAAGCCGGGGGGAGGGTGCTGGGCGCGGCAAGCGTCGTCGAGCGCTCGCGGCGAATATCGGGTCCGTGATACTGCGCACACGCTTCGCCTCTTCGCTGCGGGGACTGCTACGATGCTACGCATCGATCGATTGAGGGAAGCGTCATGCCTGTTGAAAAGCGCGTCGTCACATTTGTCAGCGAAGGGATGCAATGCGAAGGCGATCTGTATCTGCCTGAGGGCTTAGATCCGGCAGGCAAGGCGCCGGCGCTGGTAATCGGCCATGGCTTTACCGTCGCCCGCACCAGCCTTGTCGAAGAGGGGCGGCTGTTCGCCGAGGCCGGCTATGTCACGCTCGCGATCGATTATCGGCATTTCGGCGGATCGGGCGGCGAACCCCGCGGACGGCTCTGGCCGCGGCAGGAGACGGAGGATTTCAAGGCGGCGATCGACTGGCTGGAAGCGCAGCCGGGCGTCGATCCCGATAATATCGGCATCTGGGGGACGAGCTTTGGCGGCGGTATCGTGACGCACGTCGCCGCGCACGACATCCGGGTGCGCGCATGCGTGGCGCAGGCGCCGATCCTGGATGGTGATTTTTGGATCCGGTCCCTGAACCGCGAGAGCGACTATCTGGCGGTGCGCAAATATCTGCGCGATGCTCGTCGCAAGCGCGCGCAAGAGGGCGGTGACCCGATGTTTCCGATGATGGCGCCCGCCCTCGATGGCTTCGTGCCGATGCCCGCGGATCCGGCGATGATCGAGGACGTGACTAGCTGGTACCAGCAGACCGGCGACATGCTCATGCATTCGGCGCCGGAGATCACGATCGAAAGCTTTGAGCGGTTGATGGAGTTCGACGCCACTTATACCGCGCGCAAGATTGCACCGAGGGCTTATTGCATCGTCCAGCTGACCGGCCACGACGTCTATCACCCCAACGAGCCGATCCAGACCGCGTATCGCGCCGCCGGCGAACCCAAGCGGCTCGTTTCGCTGCGGATGGACCAGCTCGACTGCTACAAGCCCGGCCAACGCGAACAGACGATCGGCGCGGCGGTGGCCTTTTTCGACGAGCATTTGAAGTGAGCGCCGCCGATGCGGACTACATCATCGTCGGCGCGGGGTCGGCGGGATGCGTGCTGGCCGACCGCCTCACCGCCGATGGTCGATCGAAGGTGCTACTGCTGGAAGCGGGGCCGACCGATGCAACGCCGCTCGTGTCGATGCCCAAGGGGTTCGGCAAGCTTCTCGCCGACCCGAAGCGCGTCCATTACATTCCGACCGCGCCGGACGGCGATATCCCAGGCGAAACTTGGATCCGCGGCAAGATGCTGGGTGGCTCGTCCTCGGTCAACGGCATGATGTATTTTCGGGGACACCCTGAGGATTACGAGGAATGGGTGTCGCTCGGAGCGACCGGTTGGGGCTGGGACGTGATGTCACGGGCCTTTACGGCGACCGAGCGGCAGTTGCGTCCCACCGTGTGCGGTGACCATGGCGAGCTGGGCGATCGGCTGATCGCCGCGGCAGGTGAGCTGGGCGTGCCGCACGTCGAAAACCTCAACCACGAGGCGCAGTTCGGCGTCGGCTATGCTCCACGCACGATCCGCAACGGCCGGCGGGTAAGCGCAGCGGAGGCGTTCCTGAAGCCCGCGAAGCGTCGCGCCAACCTACAGGTCGAAACCGGCGTTTCGGTCGATCGCGTGACCTTCGAGGGCACGCGCGCAACCGGCGTCTTGGGGCGCCGCGACGGCGCACCGCTCTCGTTCTCCGCGAAGCGGGAGGTGATCATCTGTACGGGCGGCCTGTTCAGCCCGCAGTTGCTGCAACGCTCCGGCATCGGCGCCGCGTCGGACCTGTCGGCGCTTGGCATTCAGGTCGTCCGCGATGCCCCCGGTGTCGGGAGCAACCTGCTCGAGCACCGGCTCCAGATGATGCACTATCGGTTGAATCGGCCAATCAGCGCAAATCCGCAACTCCGCGGCCTAGGCCTGATGCAAAGTGCCATCCGTTACGCGCTGCGGCGCACGGGCGCGCTGGCGGCGGGCTCCTACGACGTGGGTGCGTTCTTCAAGAGTGACCCTTCGCTGGACCGTCCCGACTGCGAACTGCTCATGGCGCCGTACGGTTATCTCGTTCAGCCCGACGGCACGACCAAGATCCCCGAATATCCAAGCTTCCACATGTTCGGTTATCCGCTCAGATCCCGCAGCAAGGGTACGATCCGGCTGGCAAGTGCCGACCCGGACGTTCCGGCCATCATCAAGCCGAACTATCTGTCCGACCCTTATGACCGGACGGTCACGGTCGCCATGTTCAGGTTCATCCGTCGGCTGGCGGCAACATCGCCGCTGGCCGATGTCGTCGCCGAAGAACTTTCCCCCGGCCTCCGCATCGAAAGTGACGCGGATATCATCAACTTGTACAAAACGAGCGGGCAGGCCGGATACCACGCCTGCGGCACCGTCGCGATGGGGGGCGAGGACGCACCGCTGGACCCCGAACTGCGCGTGCGCGGGGTGAGCGGATTGCGCGTCGTCGATGGTTCGGTCATGCCGACGATGCTGTCCGCCAACACGAACGGACCGATCATGGCAGTCGGATGGCGTGCCGCGGAATTAATCCTGCGGGGCCGTAATTAAAAACCTGCGGCAAGGGCGCGTGCCGATGGGGCGCCCTTGCTGTTCGATACAACCCGCGCCCAACAGCACAACCAACCACAATGTCTGTCGAGTTTGGAGAGCGGGTGCCGGTCCGCAGACCGACACCCGTAATGCTTGAAGTGCATCCGTCAGTTCGAGATCAGAACTTCATCGACACGTCAAGCCCATAGATGCGGGGCTCGCCGAAAAAGCATGCCTGATAGCCCGGCCCCCGAATGGAGTGACCCCGCCAAAGGTCGGACCGCTGCTGGCGAGATACAGACCGCCCTGCATATAGTGTCTGCTTGTAATGTTGTTCATGAATGCGGCGATTCCTGCGTTCGCCGTCCGCAAGTCGCGTAGGTGTCCTGACTTGGAGCTTTTTCCTCGACCGCCCTGCAGGCAATTCGGGACGGACGCGTGGTGGCAAGCATCACACTGGCGATGTCGAGCGGTTTCCACTTGGGCAGCGGACGAAAGCCGGTCAGGAAGCGATCATGTCGATGCCGCTCTGTTTCGTTGCGATCGCTGGCGATGTGGCGACGCGCTTGGTTCCCACGCGGCCTTCGAGGACGATGGCGGGGCGTGCCGCACGGACGCATGAGGCAGTGCCGTACACTTCAAGGGGTTGGTTATGAGCAGCAATTATGCACCCGACGCCGAAACGCAGTTGGAAATCTATCGCCGGGTCGCGCTTCTGAAGGCCAACGACGAACGCAGCCGCAAGGTCATCAAGACCGGACGCCTCGTCATGCCGTATTACAGCTATCGCGGGCAGGAAGTGATCCCCGCTGCGATGATGACCGCGCTGAACGACGCGGATTATCTGGTGACCATCTATCGCGGCATCCACGACATGCTGGCCAAGGGCATGCCGCTCAAGGATCTGTGGGCGGAGGT
>CAJYRU010000178.1 GCA_913777295.1 uncultured Sphingomonas sp.
CGGTGGCACAGATGGTGGTGCCCTCCAGCGGATCGAGCGCGATGTCGATCTCCGGTCCCTTGCCCAGGCCCACCTTCTCGCCGATGAACAGCATCGGTGCCTCGTCGCGCTCGCCCTCGCCGATGACGACGGTGCCGTCCATGTAGAGTTCATTGAGCGCGGCGCGCATCGCCTCGACGGCGGCGGCATCGGCGGCCTTTTCATCGCCCCGACCGACCAGCGTCGACGCAGCGATCGCCGCCGCCTCGGTGACCCGCACCATTTCGAGGACGAGGACGCGATCTAGGGTGTTGCTGTCAGGCTGCATTGGACGAAGCTCCCGGCCGTTAAACGGATTAAACGCGGCGATAGGCGACCTGCCCTTGCCGGGCAAGCCATGTTGTGGGTAACCCAGCGTATCGGTCGCGAAAGGCGCAGGCATGACGGCATGGATGTTGTTGGCGGCGATGGCACAGGACGGCGGCGCGGCAGCGGCGATGATCGCCCGCGCGCGGTCGCTGACGCAGGTCGTGCAGCCGTGCCGCGCCGATGCCGAGGCGGATGAGATCGTGGTATGTGCGGCGCGCACCGCCGACCGGTTCCGCGTACCGCTGGTCACGCCGCCTGCCGAAGGCGATCCGCGGGCAGTCGACGCGCTGGGTGAACGGGAACGGCTGCTCGCGGTGCCGCAGCCAGCCTGTGGTACGTCGGCATTCCTGCAACGCTGCGGCTTTGTCGGGGTGACCGTGTCGACGCGCAAGGGCGGCACGATCGGTCGCGCTCGACCGCTGGCGCGATAGCAACCATTGCCGGCGCAAGGCGTTCGGAACGAACGACCTTTCAGGGGGAATGCGCCGATGTCGATCCTATTGCTGCTGCTCGTGGGACAGGTGGCGCCCGCGCCAGCCAAGCTCGGCATCGCCGATCCGGTCAATTGCGTGGTGACGCCCCGTGCGTTGGGATGTCCCGAACGAAAGAATGATCGGTACCGGCTCGACGACGATACTCCCGTTTTCGACCGCAAGGCGGATGGGTTGCAACAGGGAACGCCACGCTGCGGATTGATGGGAATGCCCGTCTGCCCCAGCAACGGGCGACCGATCCTGACCAGTCGCCAGCAATAGGGCGGGGCGGCAACCCCGCCCCGCTGCAGCATCAGACGTCGGCCAGTTCGGCCTGCGCGTTGACCTTGTGTTCCGCCATCGTGGTCAGTTTCTCGTCGGTGGCGCGTTCCTCGGCCAGCGTTTCGGCGAGCAGCGCCGCGCAATCCTCGCGCCCCAGCTGCCGTGCCCAGGCGATCAGCGTGCCGTAGCGGGTGATCTCATAGTGCTCGACCGCCTGCGCCGATGCGATCAGCGCGGCGTCCAGCACCTTCTTGTCGGCGATGTCGCCGGCGACCTCGTTCGCTTCCTTGATGATGCCGTCGATCGCCGGGCAGGTGACCGCCTTCTTCGTCGCGCCGTGCAGGGTGAACACCTGTTCCAGTCGGCGGATCTGTCCTTCGGTTTCGGCCAGATGCTTCTCGAACCCGGCCTTGAGTTCGGGGTTGGTCGCCTTGGCCGCCATCTTGGGCAACGCCTTTAGAATCTGGTTCTCGGCATAGTAGATGTCCTGCAACTGGTGGACGAACAGGTCGTCGAGTGTCGCAATATCCTTGGAAAACAATCCCATGATGGGTTCCTTCGCTAAGCGGGTCGTGCCTCCTCAACGATGCGGCACCCGCCCGGTTGCGAAGAAAAGGCTCAGTGACCGCGACAGGCGAGCAGGTCGACGACATCCTCCAGCCGCGCAGCATCGCCCAGCGCGATGACTTCGCCGATGCTGCCGGCATGGAGCGGATCGCCCGACCAGTCGCTCATCGTCCCACCCGCGCCCTCGACCACCGGCACCAGCGCGGCGAAGTCGTGCAGCTTCAACCCAGCTTCCACTACCAGGTCGATATGGCCCGACGCCAGCGTGCCGTAGGAATAGCAGTCGCCACCCAGCACCGTCGATCGCACCTTCGCCTCGACATGCTCGAAGCCGTGCAGCTGTCCGTCGTCGAACAGCGCCGGACTGGTGGTAGCGAGCAGCGCGTCGGCCAGGTCGCGGCAGCGGCGGGTCTGCGCGGGTTGCCCGTTGAAGGTGGTGCCGCGGCCAACCGCGCCGATCCAGCGTTCGCCGATGATCGGCTGGTCGATCACGCCCAGCACTGGCCAGCCATCCTCGACCAGCGCGATCAGCGTGCCGAAGATCGGCCGCCCGGCGATGAACGAGCGGGTGCCGTCGATCGGGTCGAGGACCCAGACCCGGCCGCTACTACCCTCTGCCACGCCATATTCCTCGCCCTCGATGCCGTCGGACGGGCGTTGGCGTTCGATGATCGCACGCATCGCCGCCTCCGCCTCGCGATCTGCCAGGGTGACGGGAGATGCGTCATCCTTGATCTCTAGCCCGTAATGGCTGCGAAAGCGCGGGCGGATCGCGGCGCCGGCGGCATCGGCCAGCTGGGCGGCAAGGGTCAGGTCGGCGGCGGTGACGGGCATGGAAGGCCTTTATTTTGTGCTGTTTGATCCGCTCACGCGGATGGGCAGGGGAGCGGGCCGGCACCGCCCGAAAACCGACCCCAGATAGGCGGGAGAGCGGGCAAAGTGCAAACGATGCTCGCGGTTGTCGCAAATGCCTGTCACATCAGGCCTATGATCGCTCTCGCCCTGCTCGCCGCCGCCACCCAGCTACAACTGCGCATAGTCGCCGAACCGCCCGCGTCGGTCGCGGCGGCGGAGGCGGGCGTGACGGTGTTCGTGCTGAATGAAGGCGCGAGCGAGGCGGAGGCGACGCCGGCGGCGATGGAGGTCGTCACCGCCGATCAGGTGCCCTTGCGCATCGTGCCGGTCGATCCCGCGCCCGCGCGAGTCGCGCCGGGCGGTTTCCGCGCATTGCGCTATCGACTGGCACCGGTGCAGGTCGCTGCAGCGCCTACCGCGCCGGTCGTGCCGAAGGGGGAGACGGTGGTCGCGACCGCTGCCGGGCAGAGCGTGGGCCTGCTCGACCGGTTCGAACCGCACGCGCCGATCTATGGCGCGTTCGGGCTGGGGTCGGACGCGGCCAAGCTGCAGGTCAGCCTCGCCTTTCGTCCGTTCGACGGCGCCGGGGCGCTGGACGGGGTGCGCCTTGCCTGGACGCAGACGATGTTCTGGGCGATCGAACAGTCGTCGGGGCCGTTCCGCGCCACGAATTACAGCCCCGAAGTCTATTATCAGCGGCAGGTGGACGACCGTATCGTCGCGGCGGCCGGCTATGCCCATGATTCGAACGGGCGCGATGCCGGGTCGATCGATGTGAACCGCATCTTCGCCTCGGCCAGCTATGTCCTGCCGATCGGCGGCGACTGGCGGATCGAGGCGACGCCGAAGCTGTGGACCTATGTCGGCACCGGCTATCGCGATCTCGACCGCTATTGGGGCAATATGTCGCTGGGCGGGGCGATCGGGCAGGTCGACGGGCTGCGCATCGCGGCGTCGCTGCGCAATCCGCTGGGCAGCCACCGCGCGGGCGAGCTGTATGTGTCCTACCCGCTGGCGCGGACCGGCATCTATCTCTTCGGACAGGCCTTTGCCGGCTATGGCGAGGCGATCGATGACTATGCGCTGCGCACTTCCAGCGCACGGTTGGGCGTCGCGTTCACCCGCTGAGTACCGTCGCTGGCGCGGCGCGCGCAAGCTGTTAGGATGACGGCAACTTCGCTTGAGGAACTGTCCATGCGTCTTGCCCTGATCGCCGCTGCCCTGACCCTGCCGTTCGCCGCGCCGCTGTCCGCCGCGCTGGCACCGGGCGCACGCGCACCCGACTTCACGACCCAGGCGGCGATCGCGGGGAAGGCGTTCACGCTCAACCTGCGCTCGCAACTGCGCAAGGGGCCGGTGGTGCTGTATTTCTTCCCGGCGGCCTTTACCGGCGGGTGCAATGCGGAGGCGAAGGCGTTTGCCGACGCGGTCGACGATTTCAAGGCGGCCGGCGCGACCGTGATCGGCATGTCGGCCGACGACATCGGCAAATTGCAGGAATTTTCGAAGGCGCATTGCGCCGGCCGGTTCGCGGTAGCGAGCGCCGGCCCGCGCGTGATCCAGGGGTTCGATGTGGCACTCAACCGCCCGGCCGGTGCCGATGGCAAGGCGCGCACCATGACCACGCGCACCAGCTATGTCATTGGTCGCGATGGGAAGATCGCGTTCGTCCATTCCGACATGAATCCGGCCGACCATGTCCGCTCGACGCTGGAGGCGGTGCGCGCCCTGACGAAGCGGAGCTGATCGTCCGACGCCTGCGCGCTGCAATCGTGGACAGAGGGTAAATTCCCGGGAAACCTGATTTTAGCAAACACGTCCTACGTCCATTTCGTACCGATCTGCACGATGGGAGGCAGGCCGTTGGCAAAGGGACCGGACGTGTATCTGGGAAAAATCGAAGACGGCGCAGCATCGGTCGGGAACGGCCTGATCCACGCCGTCCTCGCCTTTCTGGAGGACCAGCGGCTCGATCCCAGTCCGCTGAACTATACCTTTGCCTATCGCGTCGTCAGCGAACCGGCGGGCGCGCTGGCGCTGGAGGTTGCGCGGCGGACCGATGGCGGAATCCGGCTGACCGGCAGCGAGGTCGAACAGCTGGGCAATACGATCGACGGGCTGGTGGCGGGGGTGATCGGTGCGCCGTCGGTGGGCGGTGCGCCATCGGCACCGCCGCAGCCGGCCGTCGCCGCCACGGCCGCCCCCCAGGGCGCTGCCACGTCCGAAGCGCTGGCGGAGGAAACGCTGCGCCAGGTTGCCGGTTTTGCGACGATGGTGTCGGAAATGCGCACCGAAACCCGCGACTTCGGTCGGGACCTGGCGGCCAGTGCCGATGCGCTGCGGCGGTCGACGCCGATCGCCGCTGCCGATGCCGGGATTGCCGAACTGGCACAGATCACCGCCGCGATGCGCGCGCGGGTCGAGATTGCCGAGGCGCGGCTGGAACAGGCGACGCGCGAGGCGAGCGAGCTGCGCGAACAGTTGGCCGCGGCGCATGACGATGCCCGCCGCGACCCGTTGACCGAGCTGCCCAATCGTCGCGCGTTCGAGGAGGCGGTCGATGCCGCCGCGCCGGGGTCGCTGCATATCGCGATGTGCGATGTCGATCATTTCAAGGCGATCAACGACGTGTACGGCCATCCGGTCGGCGACCGGGTGTTGCGCGCGATCGGGTCGACGCTGGTCCGCGAATGTCCCGGCCATCTGGTCGCGCGCTATGGCGGGGAGGAGTTTGCCGTGCTGATCGCCGGAATCGACGGCAATGCCGCCCATGCGCTGCTGGAGCGGGCGCGGATTGCGGTCGGCGAGCGCCGCTACCGCCTGCGCGAAAGCGACACGCTGGTCGAGGGGATCACCCTGTCGGCGGGGCTGGTGACGATGGCACCGGGCGAGAGCCTGCTATCGGCGATCGAACGGGTCGATGCGCTGCTCTATGATGCCAAGCGCCAGGGGCGGAACCGGTCGGTCGGCGAAACCGGCGCACAGATAGTGCCGCTCACCGGAATACCCCGCTGATATTGCAGGACAGGGGCCGCGCGCGATGGCGACCGACCCTCAGGCTTTGGCGATCAGTGTGCGCGCGACGGCTTCGGCGACCTTGATCCCGTCGACCGCCGCCGACAGGATGCCGCCGGCATAGCCCGCGCCTTCGCCCGCCGGGAACAGGTTGGCGGTGTTGACGCTCTGGAAATCGTCGCCGCGCGTGATCCGCACCGGGGACGAAGTCCGGGTTTCCACACCGGTCATCACCGCATCGGGATGGTCGTAGCCCGGAATCGTCCGCCCGAACGCGACCAGCGCCTCGCGCATCGCGGTGATCGCGAAATCGGGCAGGCATTCGGACAGGTCGGTCAGCGTGACGCCGGGGCGGTAGGACGGCAATACGCTGCGCAGCGCCGTGGACGGCCGACCGGCAAGGAAATCGCCGATCAGCTGTGCGGGCGCATGATAGTCGCCGCCGCCTGCGGCATAGGCGCGCTCTTCCCACTGTCGCTGGAACGCGATGCCCGCCAGCGGATGGCCCGGATAGTCGCGCGCCGGATCGATGCCCACGACGATGCCGGAATTGGCGTTGCGTTCGTTGCGCGAATATTGGCTCATGCCGTTGGTCGCGACCCGGCCGGGTTCGGACGTCGCGGCAACGACGGTGCCGCCCGGGCACATGCAGAAGCTGTAGACGGTGCGCTGGTTGGCGCAATGATGCGAAAGGGTATAGGCCGCCGCACCCAGATCGGGATGGCCGGCACACGCCCCGAACCGCGCCTGGTCGATCCAGCTTTGCGGATGTTCGATCCGCACCCCGATCGAAAACGGCTTGGGTTCGAGGAAGACGCCGCGATCGTGCAGCATGTGGAACGTGTCGCGCGCACTGTGCCCCAGCGCCAGCACGACCGGCCCGTCCGCCGCCAGCGTCTCGCCGGTCGACAGTTTCAGGCCCGTCAGCCGCCGGGTGCCATCGGCCAGCGTCTCCAGCTCGATGTCGTCGACCCGGTGCGAGAAGCGATATTCCCCGCCCAGTTCCTCGACCGTCGCCCGCATCGATTCGACCATGGTGACCAGGCGGAAGGTGCCGATATGCGGGTGCGCCTCGGTCAGGATATCTTCCGGTGCGCCGGCCTTCACGAATTCGGTCAGCACCTTGCGGCCAAGGTGCCGCGGATCCTTGATCTGGCTCCACAATTTGCCGTCGGAAAAGGTGCCTGCACCCCCTTCGCCGAACTGGACGTTCGATTCGGGGTTCAACTGGCTGCGCCGCCACAGGCCCCAGGTGTCCTGCGTACGCTGCCGCACCACTTTGCCCCGTTCGAGGATGATCGGGCGGAACCCCATCTGGGCGAGGATCAGCCCGGCGAACAGGCCACAGGGACCGGCGCCGACGACGATCGGGCGCGGGCCGGCATAGTCGGCCGGCATCTTCGTCACGAAGCGATAGCCGGTATCGGGCGTCGGCCCGACATGGCGGTCGCGTTTGGTGCGGTTCAGCACCTGCCCTTCGTTCTTCACCGTCACGTCGACCGAATAGACGAGCTGGATGTCGTCCTTGTCGCGGGCATCATGGGCGCGGCGGGCGATGGTGTAGCGGATCAGGTCGCGCGGGGTGATCCGAAATCGTTCGCGAATCGCGGCGGCCAGCGCCTCTTCGGGATGGTTGAGCGGCAGTTTCAGTTCGGTGATGCGGAGCATCGGGTCCTGTAACGCGGGAGGCGGCACATCGCCATGGCCGCGATTGTCCGCAGGCGCCGATCGCGATAGGCGAGGGGCCATGATCGGATCGCTGCTCCGCTGCCTGTTGTCGCTGCTGCTGGTCGTGACGGCCGTGCCCGCACTGTCCCAGACCGGCGTTACGGCCGATTACGGGACGCTGCTCGACCAGGCGGCCGCCGATCTGGGCAAGGTCGACGGTGCGCTCGACACCCGGCTGGAACCCAGCGACCGCGGCGACCTGCGCAGCCGGGCGCAGGCGGTGCGGGCAACGACGCTCGACACCGCGCAGCAGCTGAGCAGCGACATGGCGCGGATCGACGCGCGGCTGGCGCAGCTGGGACCGGCGGCATCGGGCGAGGATGCGGCGATCGGTGCCGAACGCACCGCGCTGGCCAAGCAACGCACGACGATCGATTCGGCGACGAAGCGCGCCAAGTTGCTGTCGGTCGAGGCGCAGCAGCTGATCGACGAAATCCAGGAGGGTCAGGCCGCCGAGCTGAACCAGAAGCTGTTCGGGCGCGGGGCGTCGCCGCTGACCCCGGCCTTCTGGAGCGCGATCCTGCGGGCGGTGCCGCGCGACCTGCACCGGATCGACCGGTTCGTCGCGGCGGAGGTCGATGCGGTGCGTGGTGCGGCGTTGGCGCAGGGCTGGCCGGCGCTGCTGGGGCTTGCCATTGCGATCCTGCTGTTGGGACCGGCGCGGCTGGCGGCGGCGCGGGTGGGGCAGCGCCTGCTGATCGACGGCGCGCCGGGGCGGCGGGTGCGGCGTTCGGCCAATGCGCTTGGCCGCATCGCGGTCGGGACGCTCGCTCCGCTGCTGGCGGCGAGCGCGCTGCTGACCGGTGCGCGCTGGGCGGGGCTGGTCGCCGAACGCTGGGGTCCAATGCTCGACCAATGGCTGGTCGCGATCGGCTTCGCCGCCTTTTCCAGCGCGGTGCTGGGCGCGACGCTGATGCGGCGCAGCCCGAGCTGGCGGATCGCGCCGGTCAGCGATGCGGTGGCGACCCGATTCCGGCCCTATTCGTTCCTGCTGGCGGGGTTGGCGGGTTGTGCGATCGCGCTGGATGCGGCCGACAGCGCGATCGGAACCAGCGCGGCGATCCGCATCGCGACGCATTCGCTGCTGGCGCTGGCGCATATCCTGTTGATCGCCGCGACGTTGTTCGCGCTTGGCCGGATGCGGGCGGAGGCTAGTGCGTCGGTGGACGACGCGACCGAGGCGCCCGCCAATACCGGGCTGGCGGCGATGGCGCTGTTTGCATGGGGCATTGCCGGTATCGCGGCGCTGGCGCTGGCGGCGGGCTATGTCGGGTTCAGCCTGTTCGTCGGGCAGATGGCGGCGTGGACGCTGGTGTTGGGCGCGGCCGTCTATCTGATCCTCGCGGCGACCGACGATGTCGCGACATCGGTGTTCGAACGCGGCAGCCGGCTGGGCATCGCCCTTACACGCGGCCTCGGCCTGCGCGGTGGCACGATCGACCAGTTCGGGGTGTTGTTGTCCGGCGTGCTGCGCGTACTGATCGCGGTCGTCGCCTTCGCGCTGTGGCTGTTGCCGTTCGGCAGCAGCGGCGTGTCCGACGCGCTGACCCGACTGGGCGATCTGGCGCGCGGGGTACAGATCGGCGGCGTCACCATTTCGCCGGGCGCGATCCTGCGCAGCGTCGTGGTGCTGGCGATCGGGCTGACGCTGGTACGCGGCTTCATGCGCTGGCTGGAGGGACGGTATCTGCCCGCCACCGATCTGGATGGCAGCGGGCGCAATTCGGTCAGCCTGGTCGCGCGCTATGTCGGAATCGCGCTGGCGGTGATCTGGGCGCTGGCCTCGCTCGGCATCGGGGTGGAGCGGATCGCGCTTTTGCTTTCCGCGCTGTCGGTCGGCATCGGGTTCGGCCTGCAGGCGATCACGCAGAACTTCGTGTCGGGCCTGATCCTGCTGGCCGAACGACCGATCAAGATCGGCGACCTGATCCGGGTCGGCACCGATGAGGGTGATGTGAAGCGGATCAGCGTGCGATCGACCGAGATCACGCTCGCCGATCATTCGACGCTGATCGTGCCCAATTCCGAACTGATCACCAAATCGGTGCTGAACAAGACACTGGCCAGCCCGCTGGGCCGGATTCAGATACAATTTTCCGTGCCGATCAGCGTCGATGCGGCGGCGGTCCAGCAATTGGTGATGGACGCATTTGCGCGCGAAGTCGCGGTGCTGACCGACCCTGCACCCAATGCGTTCATCGACGCGATCGTCAACGACCGCATCGCGTTCAACTGCTTCGCCCATGTCGAATCACCCCGCGCCGCCTATCGTGCGCGCAGCAACATCCTGCTCGACCTGCTCACCCGGTTCCGCGCGGAGGGGATCGAGATGGGGACGGTGCCGCAGAAGCTGGAATTGGTCGCGCCGTCACCGACCGATCCCGTTCCCCCCTTGCCAGTCGCTCCCGCGGGCGGCACGGCACGGCCATGATCCTGCTCAGCGACGAATTCGCCGACCTGCCGACAGCCGATGGCGGCGTGATGCGCACCCATGTCTTTCGTCCGGCGGGCGAAGGGCGGTTTCCGGGCATCGTCCTCTATTCCGAAATCTATCAGGTCACCGCGCCGATCCGGCGGCTGGCGGCCTTCATCGCCGGCCATGGCTATGCCGTCGCGGTGCCGGAGGTCTATCACGAATATGAGGCGCCGGGCACGGTGCTGGCATATGACAAGCCCGGCACCGATCGCGGCAACGACCTGAAGTTCCTCAAACCCGTTGCCGGATTCGATGCCGATGCGACGCTGGCGATCGATTATCTCATGCAGCATCCCGCCTGTTCGGGGCGGATCGGGGTGGCGGGGGTGTGCCTGGGTGGGCACCTGGCCTATCGCGCTGCGCTCGACCCGCGCGTGCAGGCGGCGGCGTGTTTCTACCCGACCGACATTCATTCGGGAACGCTCGGCGAAGGACGCTGCGACGACAGCCTGTCGCGCATCGGCGAGATCGGCGCGGACATGCTGTTCGTCTGGGGGCGGCAGGACCCGCACGTGCCCTATGCCGGGCGGGAGGCGATCCGGGCCGCGCTGGAAGCGGCGGGCACGCGCTATGAATGGCATGAGGTGAATGCGCAGCACGCGTTCCTCCGCGACGAGGGGCCGCGCTATGATCCGGCGCTGTTCGTGGTGGCGACGGGGTGGATGCTGGGGTTGTTTGCGCGGGTCTTGGGCGGGCGGGTTTGAGGTACTTTTCCTAAGTTTCCCTATTCCCCCCGTTTGCTTCGAGCGAAGGTTCGAGCCTGTCGAGAACCGCAGTCGAGAAGGGGGCGCCCGGAACGGGACGTTCTTGACGGACGCTTCTCGACAAGCTCGAAGCTGCTCGAACCGAACGGGCTGGATGGAATGGCCCTACCCGACCGCCGCCACCCCCAACCGCGGAATCTCGATCTTCGGGCAACGATCCATCACCACCCGCAACCCCGCCGCTTCCGCGCGGGCGGCGGCGGCTTCGTTGACCACGCCCAGCTGCATCCACACCGCCTTCGCCCTCGCCGCGATCGCCGCATCGACGACCTCACCAGCGGCAGCCGAATTTCGGAAGATGTCGACGATGTCGATCGTCTCGCCAATCTGGTCGAGGTCGCGGAAGACGAACTCGCCGTGGAGATGTTCGCCGGTGATCTGCGGATTGACCGGGATCACGCGGTAGCCGCGCTGCTGGAGATAGGCCATCACGCCATAGGATGCCCGGTCGGGGCGGTCCGATGCGCCGACCAGCGCGATGGTCCGCGCATCGGTCAACAGGGTGCGGATGCCATCGTCGTCCAGCATGTCAGTTCCTTAGCAACCAGTCGCCGACCTTGGCGGCAATGGTCTGGAACGGTTCGGCCTCGGCGCCGTTCCCGGCGGCGGGCGGCGGGCCCGCATCCGATCCGGTGCGGATGCCGATCGTCAGCGGGATACGGCCGAGGAACGGGATGCCCAGCGCCTGCGCCTTGGCCTCCGCCCCGCCCGTGCCGAACGGATCGGACAGCCCGCCGCAATGCGGGCAGCAATAGCC